>CALCBO010000001.1 GCA_937897245.1 uncultured Caryophanales bacterium
TACGGCAAAAAGGTTTCTATGTCAAAGAGGGCGATAATGATGTGTTGGATGGCATCCGAGTTTGTGCGTCACTATTCCAGCGTAAAAAAATCAGAGTGCATAAGCGGTGCAAGGGGCCTATAAGAGAGCTGCAGTCCTATGTGTGGGATGAAAAAGCCGGACAAAACGGAGATGAAAAACCTGTCAAAATGTTAGACCATGGTTGCGATGCGTTACGCTATTACTGCTTTACCGTTTTACCTGATTGGAGAAAAGGGCTTTAATTTTGCTATTTAATTTATTTATAGTTGAAAAGAACGATTCATGATCAAATGAATCTTTTGTATATAACATTTGTTTTTGATATACAAGCAAATCATCAGGTAAATATGGTGGATCACAATATACAAAAGCATCATCTAATATTCCTTCTCTATTCATCTTATCAAGGAATTCTTCGAATGGTAGATTATAAAACTTTACTTTGCTTATCATTTTAGAAATGTTCATTAAGTATTTTTCGTCTATGATTATTTTTTCTTTTCTGCCAAATGGTACATTAAAATGGCCTTTACTATTTTCTCTATATACTCCATTAAATCCTGTCTTCATTAAAAAATAAAAATATATAGATTTTTCATCTAAGTTTTCTGAATAATTAAAACTATTTCTTATTTCATAAAACAAACTAGATTTATCTTCCATTGACAAACTGTTATATCTATCGCTCAATACTTTTATTTGACCAATTAGATACTCTGGTTTTTTTTGCAGTAAGATATAGAAGTTTATAATATTAGAATTAATATCATTTACATAAAAATTTTCATAATCTAATTCTTCATAATTGTTAATAACATTTAATAATACAACTGCTGATCCTAAAAAACATTCAATATAGTTCTTTTGATGTCTTTTAAATGTTTCTTCTAGCATTTCATTTAGGAGTTTTTTCTTTGAACCGGCCCAACGTATAGGTGAGCTAATTACTTCTTTTTTCATTATTTATCCTCCTATCCTTCTTTAACATTATAACATATTTTTTTACTTATCCCTAAATTTTCATTATTATTTGAAGGATAGTTTTCACAAAGTTCTTTTCCATTAGTTTCTACAACTTGCATTAGTAAAAAATGTCAACTTCTCATCAAATTGTAATATTATTTTTATTATGACTATTCGAAAAAATCTTCTAAGCTTAATCCTATTATATTACGAGTATATGATACTCTTGTATGTTCTACATATCCTTTCATTACTTTGTTTGTAGTTGTATTTAAAAACTTACCTACTGAATCAATCATTTCAAAAATTTCATCTTTCATTCCTTCATCTTTGTTTTCTTTTATTATTTCTTCAATATTTTTGATATTTTCGTCGGTAATAAAACCTACCAATCCAAATAAATCAGCAGTACATTTTATGTATTTTATTCCTTCTAATATGTCTTTTAGTTCAGGATTTTTTTCTCTAGCAACTTTTGAGAGATGATTACTATATTTTTGCAACACTTCTTTGTCTTCTGGAGTGATTGGCAGTAGTTGTACTCCAACTTCTGATGTGTCTGATATGCCATAAAATCTGAGCCTAATATCAATAATAATTCTAAATATCTTTATCGTAATTCTATTTAAACATTTTAGTTCTGGGACATTTGAACACTTATCAATTGCCATTTTAAACAATGAAATATCATCAGTTTTAATATAATCTATTGGTATTTCTTTAATGCTGCTATCGGATAATTTATAAATTATTGTGTCATTTTTCATTTCTGGGTCATTAAATATGTTAGATAATTGTATATATAAATAAGTAATATCGTGAGTTAATAGTAATAGTTTAGTAGTGTCAGTAAAGTGTTTAGTTATTAATTTTGTTATTAGTAATTGTTTGAATAATATATAACTAGAAATATCTAAGGCTACTACTGGGTCATCAATAACTAAAGTTTTATCAGTTAAATCATCATTGATAATTGAATTTATAAAAATCGATAAGGCAAGTTTATGTTTCTGTCCATCACTTAATTCTCCAATTTCTTTATGATTTTCAATATTATAGGTAAATTTATATGGTTTTGAACGTCTATCAACACTTATGCTTATGTTCTTGTTTAATCCCATATCTTTCAAGGTGGTGTTTATTTCACCTGCAATTTTATCTCCTTCATTGTCCATCATTTTATCTAACTCTTTGGTCATTTTTTCTCGTCTTGTTTTAAGTATTAATCCAGTATTATAATAAAAATCGGTAATAAAATGATTTAATGTATAGTTAATGATATCCTCCATTAGCTTACTTAACTCAACTATTTTTATATCTTTTGAGATTTCTGTTATTCCTAGTGATTTATAATTGTTACTTTCTATATTTGTTTTTGTTACTTCCAATATGTCTTTGACACTTATTATGTATTCAATAACTTCTTTATCTATTTGTTCATATTGTTTTATATTTATTATTTCATCACATATTTTTATATTTTTTTCTATTTCAACTTTTATTTTTTTCTTTTGTTCAATGTATATATTGGTAAATACCTCTTTCCACTTTTCTAGCGATTGTACAATATTTTTATTTCCGCAAAAAATACAATGATTTTTTTCTACATGAATTGAATACCATTCTCTAATTTTTTCTTTTAATTCTTCATTTATGTCGTCTTCTTTAAAAACCCGTTCTATTCTATTGATAAGCTCTTTATGATTTTCTAAATTATTGATTATAGTATTTAGTTCTTCAATATAATTATTATCTTGTCTTAATACTTTCTGGCTTAAAAGAGGACTTTTTTGTATATTTCCAATTAATTGTTTATAAAGGTCGTTTCTCTTTAAATAATTAATATTATCTCGATATTCTTGTTTGTTTCTTATCGTAGTCGGAAACAATTTAGTAGCTATATAATTGTTTCTTTGAACCTCTATATCTTCATCAGTAAGTTTGAAATCTTTGTTAAATAACAATTTCAATTTTTCACTTAGATTAAAAGGTATTCCATGTTTTGAAAAGAAATCAATATTTATTTTTTCAATTTCAGATACTTTATCTAATACAACTTTTTCTTTTTGAATTATACTTGCTATTTCTTTCCTCACTTTTACAATATTTTCACCTATCCAAAGCCCCGAAAAGTTTTCTTTGGTTGCTGAAGACTGAGTAACACCTTTTTCTGAAATATTAAATACATTAGAATAAATAAAATCTTCATTAAATACATATTTTTTATTGAATGAATCAATTCTGCTTAATGTTGTCTTTCCAACACCATTTTTTCCATAAATCATTATTAATTTTTTTTCAGTTTCAAAAGATATCTCTGTTTTAGTGTCATAATTTGTAAAAGAAATGTTCATAAAATACACCTCGAATATTATTATAGCATATAATCTTTTTATAATATTTATCCTACATCTTGTAAGATGTGTTACTTTAACTTTGCCTAATGGGAATAGTCGTTCTTTTGTGTTTTTCTCTACCAACAATAAAAGAACTGTTTTTTTAGCTGAACCATTTGTGGTTCTTTTATTTTGATGTTCTTACAATTATTATCATTTAATCTTTATAAATTACCTGTATTTTATATATAAAAGAAAGTAAATAAACAGGATAATTATTTAAATATCTTCTTTTTTTTATAATTATTTGATATAGTAAGTATAGGTGATGATTTAATGAAAGATAATATGATTGATATGAATAATAAAAATATTTTTATAAAATTTGCACAAATAGCTGATAAAGCTAAAACTAATACTTCAGAGGGTAATCAACTTTCTGTTGAAGATACATATTTTATAAAAGAAATAAAAAATACTTTTGGTAATAATCCTGAATACTCAAAATTAATCGAAGAAGTAGTTAATGCCCCATATGGACAATCAAAACAAGTTGTTGAAAATTACTTTGATAAACTAAAAGAACAAAAAAAAGAAGAAGAAAAAAGTCCAGAAGAGGAAATAGCTAAAGTATTTGGAGTAAGTACAAATCAAGTTAAACATTTATATTTAAATAAGGGTAAAGAGATATTCTATTTTTACTCAGCTGAATTAGGAAAAGATATAGTTTTAGAAAATGATAAAAAAGGTAAAATGATGTCAGAAATATTAGAGGAAATACAAAATAACAATGAAAAGTATCAATCTGATAATCCTGATACTAATACAAATGATATTATGATGGATACAAGACTTAATACAAATATGGAATTAGCACTGTATCCTCCAGAAGAAGTTCCTAATCATGAAGCAGAAATTAATGAATTAAATGCAGATGAGATTTTTTTATTAAGACAACTTCTTAATAACGCTGATAAATTAGATATAAAATTAATTAATATTCAAAATTTATTCTATATTGATAGTAATCATGAAGTAAAAGAAATTACTTTTGATATGGATTTCAAACCAACAATTGCCTCTCCAACTGATGAAGCAAACTCTGACTCTGCTGACGAGATAAAGGAAAATGATGAAATGGTAGAAGATAATAATTTATCTAGTGTACCAAGTGATATATCTAGTGAAACAAATGAAGAATCTAATGAATTAGATGATATGTTTAATATGGAAGAAGAAGAAAAAGCTGATAATATTGATGCTAACAAAAAAGAAGAAAAGAAAGAACAAGAGAATGTTAAAAAATTAGTTTTCTATAAAGAGAATGGTGGTTTTGTAACTATAACTTTACTTGTTGTTGCTTTATCTTCAATTATTGCTCTATTAATTTTATTGTTTACACATTAGATTATTATTTATTTTACTTATTAAATAAAAAGACAAATAAATCAAAATATATAGATTTATTTGTCTACAGTCTGAAATACTAACTTAATTGTTAGTGTTTTTTTACGATATAATAAACTTTTTAGTAAAAATAAGAACTAAATCCATTCTACAACTTACAGGAGTAGCACACTATTTTTTAGATTTCTTGTATTCAAGTCTCAAAAAAATAAGAAAAATCTATTTTATTTTCTAGCTGTTATACCATAGTAACGTCTTAAAAGTCTTATTTTTCCATTATGTGTATTATTTTGAATGTAATCATTTAATTTTTCTTCTTCTAACTCATGTGAATAATATTGTTTATAATCCCCTAATTCTTCACTAAAGTCATCTATGATAGGAACTTTCTTTAAGAATGTTTTAAATAGGAATTCATTTTTAAAATATTCTCTTTCATGTATTGGTACTAATTCTACATCTTTGAAGCCAGCATTTAGAATGTTCTCATAATCCATGATACTTATTGGTTTTTTATCACTAAATCCTTGACCTCTTCCAAATAATATTTTTAGACTCCAACAATCATCTTTATCAACACCTGCTAGTAGTAAATATCCACCTTTTTTTAGACATTTATAAATTTGTTTTGAATCTGTTATTGTGTTTCTTGCGACAACGATATCAAAGTAATCATCTGGAACATTCATGTTTAAATTATCCATGATTTTGAATGTTATGTCTTTTCTTCCACTTCTTTCTAAATTATTCTTAGCTGTTTCTATCATTCCTTCTGAACAATCAGTACCAAGTATTTCTTTTGCTTGTGGAAAATACTTTAATAGTTTTTCTCCACCACCAGTTCCTAAATCTAATATTCTAGAATCTTTTGTTGCTAATTCATTTAAAATTTCATATAAATCCCATTTTGTTAAAGACTCTGTTTCAATTTCAAATTTTGAAAAATCCCAATCTTTAATTTCTTCATAAAACTCTTTTTCTTTGTTTTGACTCATAATTTACCTTCTTTCTTTATTCTTTGTGGTATTAAAAAAGAACCTCCTTTCATGAACAGCAAAATCTACCACAAAAATTTTCTGCGATATTTTGTCATTCATGATGAGATTCTTAGGTTCTTATCATTATTAACCCCACTATAAAGTGTCACGGTAATAAAACGCGAATAACTAATTGATTTATTACGCTAATAATTTATCAAATATTATTATTTTTGTCAAATTCATCATTTATAATATCCTCATTATGATTATAAATAAAACTCTTACAATAATTAGTACTTTAATTACCATTCATGTTTATCTAATTCTGTATAATCAGAATTATCTAGTGTTCCTCCTGATACTCCTACAAATGTATCATTATTTTGATATACATGGTCATATGATAAATCTGCTTCTACTCTATTACCTCCTAGAGTATCATAAGAATTAACTTCTCTTATTGCTTCACTCCATCCATTACGAACTCTATCCATGGTATCACTATTACTTTGATACATAGATTGTTGTATATTAGAAATATCATTTTGAGTTTGATTTATTGTATTCCACATTCTATTTTGTGAAGCTTGTCTATCCATAGCCATTCTCATTTGAGCATTTTGAACATTTTGATTTGTTTGATTTATCATTTGTTGTATTTGCATTAATCTTTCTTGACTTAGTTTATAGTATTGTGGTGTAAATTGCATATTTTCAATAAATAATTTAGCCATTTCTTTATCTTCTGTATTTACTAATAAACAATCATAACATCTCATCCAATACTTTTGAGTCATTTGTTCTTTTAGTGTATTGAACCCTTTCTTTAGCATTCCCATAAATCCACTTGTTTCTACTTCTTCTTGTTTTTCTTTTTCTTCTGGTGCTAGGGCTGCTACAACATAGTATCCTTTTTGCTTTTCTCCATTGTGATCTATTTCAATTTCATATCCAGCATAAGTTGGATTTAAGTTTTGATTTACTTGTCCATATGCTTGGTCTTTAAAGCTATTACAACTCTTTAATAATAATTTATCAAAGTATTTAGTTTTTTTCTTTGTTACTTTACAGCTTGGAGGAAGTAATTCTTGGAATCTTTCTTCTGCTAAAGTATCAATATCATGCCATAATCTAGTATTTATTAAAGATGGAACATTTACCTTAGAATAATGAACTCCTGGTCTTTGTTGATTGTATAATCCTCCCATAATAGGTGTAGCATTATTATGATAACTAAATGGAACAAAAGTTATAGACTTATCATTTTTTCTATTACTTAAAAGAACTGCTAAAACTAGTGGAGCTAATCTTGATTCTTCATCTCCCATTTCAGCTACAACTGCATGCCAATCTTTTGGAACAAAACATGTAAATACTGGACCTCTACCTTCAAAACTCAACTCTTTAATAGATCTTTCTCCTGCTTCTTCTTTTAATATTAAAGTGTTTCCACAATACTCACATTTTATTGAAGCCATTCCTTCTTTATATTTTAAAGGTGCTAAGCAACTTGAACATTTAATACTCTGTACTTTCATATACTTCTCCTCTATTTCTTAATATACTTTTATTATATAATATTTTTTATCCTTTTTACAATTAAAATAGTATAATGCAAACTAATTCTTAGAAAAGTAAATATCGTTGTTAATAAACCAATAATTAATTTAAAAAGCAAGATTTCTTTTAAGTTTTGTTTTTTTCAAAAAAATTACCTCCCCGCCGTTTAAATTTATTTTTACAGTTTTATTTTACCACAAAATCCGAAAGATAAACCGCTTTTTGTTAAAAAAATTATTCTTTTCTCTTTTATTTTTATTAATAATCGGTTATAATCATTTTAATCGCATATTTTTACAACCACGCTTAATCTGCGATAACATAAATATCATGACACTATCAGGAGGAATTATTCTTGATAACTATTTTTGACATTGTTGCAATGCTGGGCGGCCTTGCTCTTTTCCTTTACGGAATGCATATGCTCAGCGCAAGCCTTGAAAAAATGTCCGGAAGCAAGCTTACAAAAATTCTTGAAAAGCTTACCGGAAGTGTTTGGAAAAGCGTTGCCCTCGGCGCTGGAATCACTGCTCTTGTTCAAAGCTCTTCCGCAA
>CALCBO010000002.1 GCA_937897245.1 uncultured Caryophanales bacterium
TTGCATTCTTACATACATATTTACCTGCTCCTACATTACTATAACTTGTATACCAATTTTTCCTTTCTATAGTAAGTGGATTAGATTCATCTTGATTTGTTATAGTATATGTACCATTTCCATTATCAGTGTAACTATCTCCATATGTGTAAGTATAATTAAAATCTTCAAGATTATGACTTGAACCATCTAATTCAATATAATACATATAAGATTCATTAACTTCCGCAATATATTTTACCCATGGACTAGTATAAGTTTGTGATGTGTTTTTAAAGGTATATTTACCAACCAAATCAGGATATTCACCTGTTGAAGATACTTGATATGGATTATCTAAATTATAAGCATTCCCGGTAGGGGTTCCCCATGTAATTGTATCTGCATACCAATAGGATGTACTAAGTGAATCTCTTGTAAGCATCGTTTCTACTGATGTCATTTCGTTGTTATTAGACCAATATATATTATTATACATATAACCTACGTATCCAAGAGATCTATAATTAGGATTGAATTGTAATTTTCCAAATTGTGAATAATGAGAATTAGAATTTAGTTGTATTACATAACCACTTGATGTATTATAATAGGATTCTACTAAATATAGAGTTGCACAAGTATCTGTTTCGCTTGTTCCTTTACAGGTATATTTCCCAATTAATCCTGAAGCTGTTGATTCACCCCATGTAGTTTGCTCGGTCGTACCTGAAATACTAAATACATTATTTGTTTTATCATATGTATAATCTGTTCCATACCAGTAATTAGAATTAAGAGTTTGTAAAGAGCGACTATTATAACCAACGTGAGAACCTCTTGTATTAAGACATTTTCCGTCGTCAACCTCTCCATTATAGATTAACTTAACTCCTCCTGTATCAGTTGTTCTAAGCATTTGCCAACATTGCCCCGCAAATATTACGTTATTTTTATCAAGTATCTGAGTCCCTTGTGCATCCGAAGTCGCATACCAATGATAAATCTTTTCAGTAGACTTAGATGAATCCATCGAATCTCCATGACTTCCTGTATACTCTCTAGCTAGCCCTCCTGTTTCTGCTTCTTTTCTAAGTACATTATAAAGAGTTGGTTCCATATTACCTGCTACATCTAGAGAACCTAAAAATGAAAAATTACTAGAAAAAGCAGAATATCCTAGTCCTAGAGTTATTACTAAAAGAGTTAGAATACTTATTAGTAATCTTTTCTTTTTTCTAATTGTATTTGAAAACTTTCTAGAAAACATTACTATCACTTCCTATTATTCCTATTAATAGGATATCATATATAATATGTTTTGAATAATAATTTTTAATTAGAAAGTGTAAAAAAAATGTCTAAAATACTTTAGGCATTTATATTATTATCTTCATCAAATGGTACTAATAGACATTTACGAGATGCTAGATAGTCACACATATGAACAAAGCTTTGATATTTAGTTTTAGGTTTTTCTAATACTTCATTTCCATTATAATCAGTAGTCCATGGACCCATATGAGTTTTAATAACATCAGCCATGAATTTAGCATCTTCCTCAGTTAGGTCAAAATCATTTCTTTTTTCTTCAATAAAATTAGCCATTAATATTGGATGATCAAATCTAGTATATCTTTCTTTAGGATTACCTAATTTTAAGCCATCATGTACTAAAAGAGACATTAACATTAAATCTTTTTCATGATTAGTATATTTATCTCCAATACATGGATCATTTAATAATTCATAACCAATACGCATAGCTGCTTTAGAATGACGTAGTAGACCAGCATCTCCCAAAGCATATGATGGATGATATTTACCAGTAGATGATGCTGCTTCATGAAACCAATAATCTGGTAAACTATTTATTATCTTTAAAAGAGATTCACTTAGGGAATCATCTTTAATTAATTCTAACTCGTCTAAAAACATTTCTTCTTTATTCATTTTATTCCTACTTTCTCTTTTTCTAATATTCTAACAATTATTTCATTACTAATATACCATTTATCTTCAGGAATTGAAAGATTATTATTCTTTTCTTCTAAATAATTACTATTTACTAAATCTTGGTAATCATAATAGTAATTTAATTCATGATGATATTTATGATAAAAATTAGTAAGAGATATTCCTTCTTTTTTTCTTAAATTAAGTATTACTTCATACTCTATAATATCTTTTTTAGTTAATAATTCTATATCTTTTTGATAATTACCTTTTAAGTAAGAAGTAATTGATCTAGTATTAGTTATTCTCTTATTATTTAGATAACTACTAGCTCCTAGACCAAAACCATAATAAAAATTATTATTCCAATATGTTAGATTATGCCTAGATTGTTTGTTTTCTTTGGAAAAATTACTTATTTCATAATGAAGATAATTATTATTACTTAATTCTTGACAGATAATTTTATACATTTCATAGTCTAGGTCTTCAGATATGTATTTAGTATTATTTATTTTTAGTTTAGTATTATTCTCTAAAATAAGTGAATAAGTTGAAATATGTTCAACATCTAACGATAAGATAAAAGATATATCTTCTTTTAAAACTTTTATTGTTTCATTTGGAATAGCATACATTAAATCTATATTTATATTATTAAAACCAAGAGATTTAGCTAAAGCTATTATTTCTTTAGTCTTTTCTTTACTTTCTTTTCTTTCCAAAATATTTAGATTATTATGATTAATTGATTCTAATCCAAAACTAAGTCTATTAATACCATACTTTTTATATAATAATAGTTTTTCTTTTGTTGTATTTAGAAAATTACCTTCTATAGTGTATTCAATACTAGAACTTTTATTTAAAATAGATAGTATTCTAAACAACTTTTCTAATTGTTTAATACCTAG
>CALCBO010000003.1 GCA_937897245.1 uncultured Caryophanales bacterium
ACCAGAAAAAGGTCTAGCAATTACTCTAGATATTTTCCAATTTAATTTGATGGATAAGGCACTTATTTTTTCACAATAATCGTGAAGAGTAGCAATAGGTATACAATCTTCATGAGCTGCAACTTGTATATCAGAATCAGCTGAAGTATAGATAATAAGTGACCCATAATTATATTCTCTTTCACCAAGTTCTTCTAATATACTATCATCATGACATACTTTATTACCAATGACAGAACGTCCAGTTATATTTTCAATACCAGATAATATCTCATAAGTAAACCCTTGATTAAAAGTTTGAAAAGAAGTATCATTTTTTATTCCAACAATTTCATAATGTCCATTTAAACTATCTTTTCCTATATTAATTGGTTTGGCAATAGTATAATATGCATCAACAGATGAGTTTTCACTCATATTCAAGGTATCTAAGAAACCAATTTTTTTCAAATTTGGGATAAATAAATCACATTTTTCCATTACGTGACCTAAAGTATTAGCCCCTGCATCATCATAATTGGCTGCATCGGCTGTCTCCCCTACTCCTAAGGAATCTAAAATCATTAAAAATACTCTTTTAAATTTCATATAATTACCTCCTATTATTTGAAATCCTGTTTTTTACTTCGAAAATGATATTCATTATATTCTTCTAGTACTTTTTCATCACTTATTTTAGTATATATCTTAGTTGTTGAGATATCAGCATGACCTAACATCTCTTGAATACTTCTTAAATCTGCTCCACGATTAATTAAGTGAGTTGCGAAACTATGTCGTAATGTATGTGGAGAGACATCAGGATTTAGGCCTTTTTCCTTTAAAAGTTTTTTTAAATTCTTAAAGAATCCTTGTCTAGTCATTCCTTGACCATGATTATTTAAAAATAATTTATTACAATTTTTGTCTTTTAATAATTGGTCTCTAACTCCTAAATATAAAGAAATATATTTTAGGGCATATTCTCCAAGAGGAATATCTCTTTCTTTATTTCCTTTTCCTAGAATTCTAATTAAACAATTAGTAGTATCAATATCATTAATTTCTAAATCACTTACTCTTAGTCCACATCCATACATTAATTCTAGCATAGCTTTATTACGATAGTCAAATGGTGTATTTAGTTTAATATCAAGTAATAAGTCAACATCTTCGATACTTAGAGTTTTAGGAAGTGCTTTTCTTAGTTTAGGTCTATCTATAAATTCTGATATATCTTTAGAAATAATTCTTTCTTTTAATAAATAAGCATGGAAGTTTTTAATAACCGTTAGATTATGAGCAATAGTTGTAGATTCTTCAGAAGATCTTTCTTTTAAAAATTCCTTAATATCTGTACTTTTAATATCTTGGACATTATTAATACCTTTATTATTTAGAAAAATTTTATATACTTCTAAATCATTTTTATAAGATAATTTAGTTTTATCAGATAATCCTTTTTCAAATAAACAGTAATTTATAAAATCATCTATAGCATCAGTAATATTCATTTTCTCACCCTCTGTACTTTATATGTTTATTTTACTATATATTAAGTAATATTTCAAATAATAATATATATATAAAAGAATGATAGAAGTGTATCTATCATTCTAACAAATCAAAATTAATTTATAATTATTTAACAAACATAAAAGCCCAAAGTAATATTGTCATTTTCTCTTATAATATAGTTTTCATCACCATATGTAGAATCTCCTAGTTCCATTGTTATAAAATAAACTAAATATGATTTGAAATCATCTCTTTCTTCATCCCAGTCATCTTCTGGTACTTCATGGTATATTAAATAATCTTCAACAGTTTTATTAAAGTATTCACTATCAATCCAATCTCTGATAGTCATTCCTTCTTCAAATTGGTATATATTATTAATCATATCAGCTCCACAGCTAACAAGTCTAAGTCTAAAGTTTTTAGGCTCGACTGGTTTTATTATTTCTACTTTAGATTCAATATCAATATTAGCTTGACATAGACTAAATACTGAGATTGGTATAATTAGAGAATAAATTGAAATAATTAATATAAGTGTATGTACTTTAACTTTTTTAGTAATAATAGCTATTAGTAGAGCAATAGTAAATAATACTACTAAGATAATTATAGCTAGATTAGCTTGAGTTTTAGGATTGTTTAATTTAGCTATATTACTATTATTCTCTGTACTCATATTTAGTTTTAGAACACTATTATCTTGATATACTCCATCGATAAATGTATTTTCATCTACTTGTTTTCGATATTGTACTTTTAATACTACTTCTTTAGTTTCTCCACCCTTAATAATAGTTGATTGGTCTGTTGAGACTATGTTGTAATCAATATATTTAGATGAAGCATTTACTAGAGAATTATTTATCTCATAATCATCAGTTGAAGTATTATGAATAGTCATTTTTTACTCTATGTAGTCTCCTACTTCTGACATTTTAAGATCAAGATTTATCTTTTTATCGGCTACTGTTGGATTAGATTTCTCAGTAACATTATTAGATTTAGTAATTAAATTTATTGATTCTATTTTAATACTATTTGTATTACATTCTTCAGCGTTTACCATGAATGGAATAAATAATAGTAATAAAATAATTTATATTTTAAACATTAATAAATGTTTGCATTTTGCCAAAAAAATAAAAAGATAGAATTAGAAGATTCCATCAATGAAATCATCTAATTGATCGCCAGC
>CALCBO010000004.1 GCA_937897245.1 uncultured Caryophanales bacterium
GTGATTTGAATTGCTTTATTGGAATCAAGACAAGAACTCAGTTTAAAGCTAAAGACTTTGATAGAGCATTAGAGTTCATTCAAAACTGGCAGTTATCGTACACAGACAAGAAGATTATTGAGCAATTATCAATCGAGGTATAGCAATCAGTAAAAAGAACTTTAAAGATAAATTGTTATATTACTTTTGGAAAGCAAAAATAATTGAATACATTCGTCCCCTTTGAGCAACTATACCGAAAAAAGTGTTTGCTAACAACATTAATTGGTCATTTTAATAATTCTTCAAGGTTTTCAATTGTATTATTTTCTTTAGTAATATCACTAGGATGTATACCGATTGCAGCGTATACTCCTTCAAATTTATTAGCTATTTCAATAGCTCTAAGTGAACTTTTATAATCGTATGCTATTACTAATAATTTAGTTACATTTTCTTCTTTACATTCACTACATACTAGTGTTTTATATTGTCTATTTCCTACTTTAGCCATTTCTAATCCCTCCTTACACGTCTATCAGTATTATATCAGAATTTTTCTATTTTGCAAAAGTTTTTTCTTATTTTCCTTTAGAATATGTGGTATTTTCACTATTATTGGTACTTTTTTCTTCTTCTAAAGTATCATCATAATCATTTATATCAAATTTTTGTTCCATTTCTGATATAGCTCTTCCTATTTTCGATTCTCTTTTTACTTGATATTTATGGCAGGTATTTAATGATGATATTATAGCAAAAGCTACAACAGCTGGTAGAATTTTAGATTTCATATACTACCTCCTCTTATATTGTATATTGTATCATTTTCATCTTTATTTTTCAAGATATTCCATACATAGCTGTATAAGTTTCACTTACTTCTCTAGTAATGCGATAAGTAACTAATGATGCATAATTAGTACTGGAATTTGGATGAGAAGAGTCTGGTGAAGTAACAATTATACTCATTTTAGGAGCATCATATGGTAAATAACCAATAAATGAACTAGTTATGGTATCAGTATCATTCTTACCATCGCCATCAGTATCTTTAGTACTTTGACTAGTTCCTGTTTTACCTGCAGGACGAGAGTTTTGATCAATATATCCTACTCCATATCCACCAGGAGAATTCATAACGGCAATAAAACCTTCTTTAACTCTTGCCATATATTCTGGACTAGTATCAATTTGATTTAGTACTTCTTTTTCAACTACTTGAATAGTTTCTCCTAAATCTTCAGTATTACTTGATTCATGTACTTCTTTTAGAAGATGAGGTTTAAGTCTTTCTCCACCGTTTGCAATCGTTGAAATATATTGTGATAATTGAATTGGAGTATAAGCTTCATATTGACCCATGACAAAATCTAAGAGATTACCAGCAGCTTTATCTTTAGAAGAATAACCACTACTTTCAATTGGTAAATCTATCTCGGTTTTTACGCCAAGTCCAAAAGAATGATACATATTACGATAGACATCAAACGATTCTTGTTTGAATGGTAATTTCATTTCAGGATAATATTCTTGACCATTTACTCTTATAGCTGTTTTAAATTGATAAACATTACTACTTTTAGCTAAGGCTGTAATATCATCTATTACTCCTAAGTTATCAACAGATGAACATTTTTCTGGTACTCCAGCTAATTTAACACATTCATCTAACATTCTTTCTCCAATATGAATGGCTCCAGTATTATATCCTACTAACATAGAGGCACCTTTAACTACACTTCCTGGAGTAATTGGAGATATTAAAATGCTAGTAGTGTTATCTATAATATCTCCATCTACATATTTCTTACCTGACATAGCAAGTATTTCTCCACTATTTGGATCTTCAATCACAACACTGGAATGATCATAATAATCAGTATTAGCTTCATATTTAGCCATTCTTATTTGATTTTCTAAGATTCTTTCAACCTCTTGTTGAAGATTAATATCGATACTTAAAACAATATCTTTACCACGATTTCCTTCTTTTATTAGTTTTGTTTCATGTGAAGATATGATTTCATATACTGGTTTTTCTCCATGAAGATAATTTTCATATTGTTTTTCGATGTAACTTAGACCTACTCTATCACTTAGACTATAACCTTTTTCTAAATAATAATCTTTCTCATCTGCAGGTATACCTTGTGTTGATGTTGATACTTTACCTAACATAGTTCTAAATGTATCACCATAAGGATATACTCTTTCCCAATCTATTTTAGTATTAAAACCTTCTAATAATTCATTATTTTCAGAGACATAAGCAAATTCTTCCTCACTAACATCACTTTTAATTATTTTTTCATCATAAGCATAACCTTTATTCATTAAATAATATAAATAAGCTACTTTTTTTTCTTCATCAGAAAACTCTAATTTTTCATTTGGAATTCTTTGTAGTTTTAATTCATCTAATTCGTTTTTAGTCATTTTTCGTTGAGTTACTTTTCTTTTTTCTTTTTCAGTAACTAACTTGTCACATTCATCTTTATGAATAACAAAATAGTATTCTTTTTTAGCTCTATCAGTAATATTTTGATAATCCAAATCTATGTGAGGAGATATTTTGGTCGCAACTTCTATCATATCTTTAGAAGTTACTTTTTTACCTTTTTGATACGTAATTGTCTTTAATGATTTATTATCAACTAATATATTATAGTTTCTATCATATATTCTCCCCCTGGGACTACTGCTACCTGATACAGTTGAATATGTAAGGATTGCTAATTTCTTTTCATATTCTTTTTTATCTTTTATCATAACATCAACTAATCTAACAGTAATAATACTGAATAATAATAAAATAATAAATAAAAAGACCATAAATCTTCTTCTAGTTATTTTTTCGTAGTTTAATCTTTTCTTTTGTTTATTTAATCTTCGCATTTTCCTCACCTATTCCTATTCTATCACATATTTTAGCTGTTTATTCATATATTTTAGTGAGGTGATTTTTATTTATCAAAGAATAATTGAGAAATATCTTAAAATCTTAAAACCAGAACATATAAGGTATTATGCTAAGGAAAATAATATATATGTAACAGATAATGAAGTATTAGTTATTTATTACTTTATAATAGAAAACTATAATGAATTATTAAAAGATGATAAGATATTAGAAAAATTAAAAGGTAGAATAAGTGATGATGTTTATCAAAAGATTGTATTGTTATATAAAGAAAATAAGACTAAGTATTTAATTTAGTCTTATAGTATTTATTAAATCTTTATTAAATTCTTTTTTTCTAATCATTTCTATTTCATATTTATATGGTGGGTATAATTTATCTATATAGGGAGTTTCTAAGATTTTTGGAATATCAGCTAATTTTTCATGATAAATTATAGAAACAAGTGTATTAAAACCAATTGTTCCAAATCCTATATTTTCATGTCTATCTTTATGAGATGATAGATTATTTTTAGAATCATTTATATGAATACAACCTATTTTATCAAGACCTATTATATTATCAAATTCTTCTAAAAATGCATCAAAATTAGTTAAATCATAACCTGCATCATTTAAGTGACAAGTATCTAAGCAAACTCCAATATGTTCTTTATCATGAACTCCAGAAATAATACTTTTTATTTCTTCTAATTTAGAACCCACTTCTGTTCCTTTTCCAGCCATTGTTTCTAGAAGGATTGTTACTTGATTGTTTTTGACATTAGTAAGTATTTGATTTAGTCCTTTAATAATATTATTTATTCCTTTTTCAACACCTAAACCAACATGACTTCCTGGATGTAGAACCATATATTTAATTCCTAATTTGTTTATTCTTGTTAGTTCTGAAGTTAGAAATTCTACAGAAAATGTAAATTTTTCTTCATTACATAAATTAACAATATAAGGAGCATGTACTATTATTTTATTTATATCTATACATGCTTCTTTTATTTTAGTTTGAGCTTCTTTAGTAGTATCTTCTATTATTTCACTCCTAACAGTATTTTGAGGGGCTCCAGTATAAAACATAAAGGTATTAGCATTATAACTAAGGGCTTCTTCTAAACTTCCTAATAATTGGGTTTTCTTATTAAACCCAACATGACTTCCAATGTATAGCATATTATCTCTCCTTTTATTACAGATAGAAAAAGAGTCCTAAGACTCTTAATTGATTATTTTAATTCACAT
>CALCBO010000005.1 GCA_937897245.1 uncultured Caryophanales bacterium
ATTTAACTAGTAATCAATTGTATTTGGGTCAAGTTTTAAGAATACCAGAAGTATATACTAAACCAGAAGAGATGTATTTACCAGAATATGATAATTATCAAGTAAAAAAAGGAGATAGTCTTTATTCTATTTCTAAGAAGTTTGGGGTATCTATTGAATTATTGATGCAAGATAATGCTTTAGCTAATCAAGTTTTAGTGGTAGGTCAAAATCTAAAAATTAGGAAGAATAATACAAGTGGGATATTAGAATGTTATGGAGATGAGTATATTCCAAGTAATAGTTTTATGGAATATATTGTGGTTTTAGGAGATACGTTGTATTCTATTGCGAAAAAATACGGAGTAAGTGTTAATGATTTAATGAAGAATAATAATTTGATAAGTACTAATTTAACTGTTGGACAAGTATTAAAAATACCTAATAATAATTCTGTTGTTTATGTAGTGAAAAAAGGTGATACTCTTTATTCTATTTCTAAGAAATATGGGGTGTCGGTTGAACAATTAAAGAGTAATAATAAGTTGATTAATAATAATTTAGAAATTGGTCAACAATTAATAATATAGGGAGGTTTTATGAAAGAATCATTAGAATATCAAGAATTTTTAAAGAATAATATGGGTAAAGGTAATTTAAAAATAAGAGCTTATGCTGCGAGTGAAGCTTTACCAGTTAGTGGGGTTCAAATAATTAGTACAACTGTTAATGGTAAAAAGATGGTTTTTTATGAAGGAGTTACTGATGCTTCTGGAATGATTAATACTATTTCTTTACCGGCACCTAAATTAGAAGATAGTAATTTAGTAGTACCTCTTACTACTACTTATCAGATTGAGGTGTTATTTCCAACTACTGATTTAAAAGAAAAGTATGAAGTTAATATGTATGATGGGATTTGTGTAATACAAAATCTTAATATAATTCCAGGAGGGATGTATGGCAATTAGATATCCAATTGTTCCTAATAATATTATTGTACATTTAGGAAAACCAGATGAAAAAGCAAGTGATGTTACTGTTTCATTTATTGAATATATTTCTAATGTAGCATCATCTGAAATATATCCTACTTGGCCTAGAGCTAGTTTAGAAGCTAATATATATGCTATTATTTCTTTTACAATGAATAGAATTTATAATGAATGGTACAGGAGTAAAGGATATACATTTGATATTACTTCTTCTTCTATTTATGATCAAGCTTTTGTGTATAATCGTTCAACTTATGAGAATATTAATAATATAGTGGAGGAAGTATTTAATAATTATGTAGTAAAGGGAAATCAAGTACAACCATATTATACAAGATATTGTGATGGAAGAAAGACTACATGTGAAGGACTTTCACAATGGGGAAGTGTGACTCTTGCTAATCAAGGGAAGAATTATTTAGATATTTTAAAATACTATTATGGTAATGATATTAGAATAGTAAAGGATGCTATAGTTGGAGATGTTTCGGAAGGGTATCCAGGGTATGTAGTGGGACTTGGAAGTGCAGGGAATCCAGTTTTAGCTATCCAAAGAGATTTAAGAAGAATAAAAAGAAATTATCCAGCTATACCTAGTATTAGTAGTACTTTGGGAATATATGATGAAGAGACAGATGAAGCAGTTAAGAAATTTCAAGAAATATTTAGTTTACCAGTAACTGGTAGGGTAGATAAAGCTACTTGGTATAAAATTAAGTATGTTTATACTAGTGTTAAAAAGCTTGGTGATTTATATTCAGAGGGGTTAAGTGAAAATGAAGCTACTTTTTTATATGAGGATGAATTAAATTATGGAGATACTGGAATAGAAGTTGAATTTGTCCATTACTTTTTAGATGCAATAGCTTTTTTAGATTCTGATATACCTAGACTTCCTACTAATTCTATTTATAATGATAATTCTGTTGCAATGGTAAAAGCATTTCAAAATAAGTATGGATTACCAGTTACTGGTACATTTACATATCGTGACTGGAAAGTATTGAAGGAAGTGTATGATAATATTTTGAAGTCTTTTAATTCAGAGTATCAATCATATATTGATGAATTATATCCAGATTATTTTTTAACTAGAGGAGTTAGTGGGGAAGATGTTAGAAGATTACAGATGTTTTTATTATCTATTTGTAGGTATGATCATTCTATACCGGGAGTAAGAGTAAATGGAGTTTTTGATGAATTAACTGAGAAGTCTATTAGAAAAATACAAGCTGATAATGGCTTTGAAGTGAATGGAATAGTAGGCCCTCTTCTATGGAATAGGGTTGTAGAGTTATCTAAACGTTGATTTTTTAAGTATATTATTACATTAATTTGAACATAATACAGTTAGAAAGTTATTTTTAGGTTGTGTTTTTTGACATCATAATCATTATTTGATACAATATTTTGCATTCGGGAGGAATTTGAAATATGAAAAAAACAGACTTACCCTCGAAGATTTTACGTGTAATATCTTTGCTAGTGGTGTTCGTTATTATGGTGTTTAGTTGTTATGCATATCATAACTACTATACGTACAAGAATATGAAAGTGGTTGTTAGTAAGAATACAGCTGTTGAATATGGAAGTGCAAACTATGACATCAAGAGTATGTTGAAAAAAATAGATGGAGAGATTGTATCAGTAGATAAAAAAATTGATACTAGTGTAGTAGGAGAACAAGAAGTAATTGTAAAAGTAAAAAAAGAAAATGTAGTTAAGGAGTTTCCAATTAAAGTTAAAGTAGTTGATACTGTAGCTCCTGTAATTCAATTAAAAGAAGAAAAAGTTACAATTACTGAAGGTGATGACTACGATTTAACTAATAATGTAGATTCAGTAAGTGATAGTGTAGATGGAATTATATCTTATTTGAATGAAGTTAATGATGATAGTAAATTCTATTATAACTTTGATTATAATCTTGAAGATATCGATAGTGTTGGTACTCATGAGATTTCAGTAAATGCTAAAGATAAGTATGGTAATCTATCTACAGTAAAATTTACCTTAGAAGTATTAGAAGCACCTAAAGTTGTAGCTCCTATTGCCAATAATGGTAATACTTATAATAATAATGTAGTTTCAGGACTTCCTGGTAATGCAGCTGGTGGAGATTTAGCTTCAATAGCTTATTCATTAGTTGGATCACCATATGTTTCTGGAGCGAATGGACCTTATGCATTTGATTGTAGTGGTTTTGTTCAATATGTTTATTATCAAGCTGGAATAAGTGTTAGTAGAAGTTCTTATACTCAAGCTGGTGATGGTGTTGGAGTGAGTTATGCTGAAGCTCAACCTGGTGATATTCTAAGTTGGGGACATGGTGGAGTTGTTACTCATTCAGCATTATATGTTGGTAATGGTATGATGGTTCATGCAACTAATCCACAACAAGGTGTAATTGCTAGTAGTGTTGCTGGATGGGAAAGTGGATCTATTGACAACTTAATGGCTGTTAGAAGAATTCAATAATGTAAAACTATGATTTTTCATAGTTTTTTTGTATATTATTATTTATTTTGAGCATGATATCTTAAAGTAACATTTTTATCAAATACTCTCATTGTGATTTCTAATTTATCGCTATCTTTAGTTACTACTGGATCTAATAATAAATCACCATGGTAGTAATTAATACCTAAATAGTGTGCAACGATTTGGTGTAATAAGATACCAGGACCACTTGAGTATAATCTCCATCCTGCTTTAACTCCTACGCTACCATCTCTTAATTTATCAAAGTTTTCATATGCTTCGTATCTATTTAAGAATGCACCATCACTACTTGAGAAGTAAACATTACTTTGTCTAGGTAAAGCGTTCTTAACATATTTATTTAAGTTAATTGGAACGATTTTATCAATACCATCTTTTGCTCTAGCTGCATTACCAATATGAGCCATTGCTTCAATATATCTAATATGAGCGTGGATGTAATTTAAGCCGATTTCTCTTCCAAAGCATGAAGAAGTTTCTGCTCTCATAAATAATGTATTTTCT
>CALCBO010000006.1 GCA_937897245.1 uncultured Caryophanales bacterium
AAGGTATGCGTAATCAAACCCAAGAGTTTACTGGTTATATAAAAAAATGTTATCCAGCAGTTTTTATTATTGAAACAACTGAGGGAGTATTAAAATCATTTAGTTATAATGACTATATTATTGACAATATAATAATAATTTCTTAGTATGAATTAAATTGATTTTTATGTGAATTGTATTGATTTTTGCTTTATTCTATTATAAAATGTATTTATAAAGTGGTAACGCTTTAAGAGGGAGGAAAGTCTTATGAAGATTACATCAGTAAATGTACGTAAAATTGAGAAGGAAGGTTCTCGTATGAAAGGAATTGCTTCTATCTTAATAGATGATAGTTTTGCAGTTCATGACATCAGAATTATTGAAGGAGATAACGGTCTATTTATAGCAATGCCTAGCCGAAAGACTGCTACAGGTGGATATCGTGATATAGCTCATCCAATTAATGCTGAAGTACGTGCTATGTTCGAAGAAGTTATCTTAGATGCTTATGATAAAGCAGAAGATGCTCCTACTGAAGACAATTAAGATTAAGATGCTTAGGCATCTTTTTTTCATGTTTAAAAAAATCTCACATATACTTTAGTGGGAGGAAAATATGGATAAAGATAATACAAATATTAGTAATTATAATCATAGTATTAGTTTATTAGAAAGAAAAACAATGGTGATTACTGGGGTAAAGAAAATAGAGAATTTTGATAATTTACATTTTTTATTAGAAACTACTATGGGTTTTATGATAATTAAGGGAGAAGATTTATCATTAATAAAATTGGATACTTTAGCTGGTAATGTGACAATAAAAGGTATGATTAATGCTATTGATTATGTACTCGAAGATAGTAAAAAGAATAAAGAGAATAGTATTTTAAATAGGTTGTTCAAATAATGACTTTGATTGTTCAGTTAATATGTTTGTTTTTTTCATTTGTATTTGGTTTGATTCTTTATTTAGTTTATGCAATCAATAAGAAATACCTTTTTATTATATTTAAGAAATATATAGTATTATTATTGTTGGTTGAAAGTTTTTTCTTTTCTCTTATATATTTTTTTATAATGTTGTATCTTAGTTCTGGATTTTTACATTCATATTTTTATATGTTTATAATATTTGGTTTTTTATTGTTATATCAATTTAGAAAAAAATAATGTAAATAATATGTAAATAGTATATTTTTATTGTTCTTATAGATATTTCTTGTAGTATAATATAAATTGATAAGGTAGGTGAATGTGATGGCTAAGTCTAAAAAGAAACGTAATCAAAAAGTAAAAGCTCGTAGAAGAATGCTTTTTTTGGGAATTACCTCAGTTTTAGTTATTGTTTTAACCACCTTTACTATAGGCAAGTATTGGATTGAAATATTTGATAAGTATCAAGAAAAAAGAAATCTAGATAAAGAATATACTGCTTTAAGAGAGAGAGAAGAAGAATTAAAATCCGATGCTAATAAGTTACAAAATCCTGATTATATTGCACGTTATGCAAGGGAAAAATATAAGTATTCTAAAGATGGAGAATATATTTTACAAATTCCAGAAGAATAATATTTATTTTTCTTTTTTTTCTGTTATAATATAAGGGTATTGATGGAGGAATTACATGATTAAAATAGATAATAGTTATTCTTTTCATGATAATGATATTATAGTGGTGGGTTGTTCGACGGGGCCTGATTCAATGGCTTTACTCGATATGTTATTAAAAATAAAAGATAAATATCATTTAGGTTTAATTGTTGCTCATGTAAATCATAATATTAGAAAAGAAAGTGAACAAGAAGAAGAGTTTTTAAGAGGATATTGTAGTGATTATAATATTCCATTTGAGTCTATGACAATTGAAGAATATGGTGATGATAATTTTCATAATGAAGCTCGTAATATAAGATATCATTTTTTTGAGAATGTAGTATTAAAATATCAAGCTAATTATTTAATGACTGCTCATCATGGTGATGATTTAATAGAAACGGTATTGATGAGAATAGTTAGGGGTTCTAATCTTAATGGTTATGCTGGATTTAAAATGATTTTAAATATGGATAATTATAAATTAGTACGTCCTTTGATATATTATACTAAGAAAGAATTAGAAGAATATGATATAGAGAATAAAGTACCATATTTTATAGATTCTTCAAATGAGAAAGATAAATATACTAGAAATCGTTATCGAAAAAATATATTGCCTTTTTTAAAAGAAGAGGAAGAGAATGTACATTTAAAATTCTTAAAATATAGTAATACTTTATTACAGGCTTCTAGTTTTATTGAAAAGACTAGGAATAGAGCTTTAAAAAGAGTAATAAAGGATGATAAGATAATAATAGATGAGTTTCTTAAAGAAGATGTTTTTATTCAAAAAGAAATATTATACTATTTACTTAGTGAATTTTATCAAGATGATTTAATATTACTTGGTGATAAACATATTGACTTAATATTAGAGTTAATAAATAGTAATAAAGCTAATTGTCAGATTAATTTACCAAATGAGGTAATAGCTAGAAAGAGTTATAATACTTTTGAAATAATAGTTGAAGTAGAAGATATTAATAGTTATGAGATTGAGTTTGATAAAGTTGTGATGTTACCAAATAATCATTTTATAGAACAAATAGTGGATACAGCTGATAATAGTAATAATATATGTTGATTAGATAGTAGTGAGATTACTTTACCTTTAATTGTTAGGACTAGAAAAGTAGGAGATAGAATGTTTATTAAAGGTATGAATGGTTCTCGTAAAATAAAAGATATTATGATAGATAAAAAAGTGGCATTAAATAAAAGAGATTTATGGCCAATAGTAGTAGATTCTAATGGTAAAGTATTATGGATACCAGGAATAAAAAAATCTAGATTTGACAAAAAAAAGCAAGAAGGATATGATATTGTATTGAAATACAGTTAGGGAGGAATGTTTGTGAGTAAGAAAATAGATAAAAAAACATTGAAAAAAGGATTGTTACCTTATTTATTTTTAATAATAATTGTATTAGGTATATTTTACTTTTTTAATGTGATGAATAAAGAGGTTCATGAATTTACTTATGATGAATTTGTTCAACAATTAGATAAAAAGAAAATAAAAGAGTTAGATTTAGTAGCCAGTGGTAGTGGTTATACTTATGAAGTTAAAGGTACTTTGAGTGGTTATAAGGATAATGAAAGCTTTGAAGCTACTTTGCCATTAAGTGATGAGGTAGTAAAAAAAGTAATTAAGGCAGCTGATGATCAAGAATTTAAACTTACTGTTCGTCCGGATCCAGAATCATCTTCACTATTATTAATAGTAGTTAATGTGTTACCTATAGTTTTACTTGTAGGAGTGGCTTTTTGGTTCTTTAATAGGCAAATGGCTGGAAATAAGAGTTCATTGGATTTTGGAAAGAGTAGAGCACGTTTAAATAGTGATGATAATCAAGTTACTTTTAAGGATGTTGCGGGATTAAAGGAAGAAAAAGAAGAAGTTAGAGAATTAATTGATTTCTTGAAGAATCCAAAAAAATTCCAAAAATTAGGGGCTCGTATTCCAAAAGGAGTATTGTTAATGGGTCCTCCTGGAACAGGTAAAACTTTACTGGCACGTGCAGTTGCAGGAGAAGCAAACGTTCCATTCTATTTTATAAGTGGTTCTGATTTTGTTGAGTTGTTTGTTGGTGTCGGTGCTAGTCGTGTTCGTGATATGTTTCAACAAGCTAAAAGAAATGCACCTTGTTTAATATTTATTGATGAAATTGATGCAGTTGGCCGTCAAAGAGGAACTGGTTTAGGTGGAGGACATGATGAGAGAGAACAAACGTTAAACCAATTACTTACAGAAATGGATGGTTTTGGAGCTAATGAAGGCATAATTATTATTGCTGCAACTAATAGACCAGATGTTTTAGATCCAGCTTTACTTCGTCCAGGAAGATTTGATAGACAAGTTACAGTTAATTTACCAGATGTTAAGGGACGTGAAGAAATATTAGGTGTTCATTCTAAAAATAAGATATTAGCTGATGGTATTACTCTTAAGAATTTGGCTAAGAGGACTCCAGGATTTAGTGGAGCAGATTTAGAAAATCTATTGAATGAGGCTGCTCTATTAGCAGTAAGACGTGATAAATCAGAAATTACAATGAGTGAAATTGATGAAGCTACAGATAGAGTTTTAATGGGACCTGCTAAAGTAAGTCATAGATATAGTGAAAATGATCGTAAGTTAGTTGCTTTCCATGAAGCAGGACATGCTGTTATTGGCTTGAAATTAAGAAGTGCTAGTGATGTTCAAAAAG
>CALCBO010000007.1 GCA_937897245.1 uncultured Caryophanales bacterium
TCCCCTTGTGTGCAAATTAATAATGTATATAAATTAGGCTGTTCGCTGTTCCATAATTTAGCGTCTTTCATACAGAAATCAATCTCATTTTCAACAATATTTAATTTGCTTATACATTCTTTTCCTTCATATAAGAAAGCTTCCACATTTTGTACGTACTCTTCATTTTCATACCATAATTTTGCATACAAATGATCTAGAGTTGTATTTACCTGTATATCTCTCACATGTGCTTTACTTCTAAACAATACATAAACATCACGGAAGATTCCTGAAAAACGTAAAAAATCCTGATCCTCCAGATAACTTCCGTCGCACCATTTTAATACCCTTACCTGAATCTCATTTTCCCCTTTGTGCAAATACTTTGTGATACAAAATTCAGCAGGAATATGACTTCCTTGACTATAACCAATCTCCTGTCCATTGATATATAAATAAAAACAGGAATTTACTCCTTCAAACATAAGATAAACATCTTTATCCAAATGTTCTTCCCATGAAAAATATGTACGATAAACACCACAAGAGTTTTCATCTGGTACATATGGTGGATCTACTGGATATGGGTAGTTTACATTTGTATAATAGGGAGCTTCATATCCCTGCATTTGCCAATTGGATGGAACTGGAATCTTATCCCATTGTGTAATTTCATTTGGCACATCATAATATGCAGAATAAAAATGAAAATCCCATTCTCCATTTAAATTTTTACATAAACCTGAATCGTCTCTTTCTCCTTCTAACGCCTTATCCTGATTTTCAAATGGAATAAAATATGCTCTTTCTTTTTCTCTTCCTATTTGCAAAAATGTAGGATCCTGCCAATGTTTGCTGTTCATTAATTCATCCTCCTTTATGTTATACATTATAATTGCTTCCATTTTTCCAAAAATCTTCTAATATATTCTGAACCGTATTTCTTGTACATATTTCATAATCACACCATTCTCGTGGAAATAAACTTTTATATTCAAATGCACAAAAACGTTCATCCAATAATAAAACAACCCCTCTATCTTCCATGGTACGAATTACCCTTCCTGCTGATTGTAAAACTTTATTCATGCCAGGAAATCGATAGGCATAATCAAAACCATTTTCATTTCGTGCATCATAATATTTCTTCAATATATCTAGGCATTCTATGAATTTCATCAATAAATAAGACATCACCAGGTTCAAGAGATGAAAGGATAGCTGCTAAATCTCCACTTTTTTCAATACTAGGGCCACTAGCTGTTTTTATATTAGTACCTAACTCATGAGCTATGATAAAAGCTAAGGTAGTCTTTCCTAAACCAGGTGGACCATATAATAAAACATGATCTAGAGCTTCATTACGCATTTTAGCAGCTTGAACAAATACTTTTATATTTTCTTTAACATCATCTTGTCCAACATATTCTTCAATAGTTTCTGGACGAATAGTATTATCTATTGTATTATCATCAAATAAATCATAGTTTTTTACAATACTCTCTTCCATTTAATATACCCCCTTACTTTAATAATAATTTTAAGGCATCTTTTACTTGATCTTCAATACTTAAACTAGTATCAACTCTAGCTAATACTGGTTTTAATTCTTTATCTTTATAACCTAGGCCAAGTAATACTTCACGTAATTCATTTTCAGTTTCTACTTGATCATCACTAATTCCAACACCAATAAATTCTAATTTTCCTTTTAAATCTAGGATAATTTGTTTAGCTAATTTATCTCCTATTTTAGGAAATTTCTTTAGATATAAGACATTTTCTCTTTCAATAGCATCCATTATACCATCAATTGAACCAACAGCTAGTATTGGCATAGCCATCTTACATCCTAGTCCTTTAACACTAATTAGTTTTAAGAATAATTCTTTTTCTTCAGTAGTTTTAAAACCATATAATAAATGAGCATCTTCTTGTATTTGTTGATAGACAAATACTTTATATTCTTCTCCTATTTCAAATGAGTATGGATTAGATACAGTAATTAAATAACCTATTCCATTATTATCTAAAACAATAGAATTATTCTTAATAGCAGTAACAATACCTTTTATATAATCATACATCTTATCAACTCCAATAATTATTATAAAACAAAAAGAAATAATTAGCAAATATTTTATTGAACAAATTTTCGAAAAAGCAAAAAGTCATAGAAATCTATGACTTTAAGAAGCTACAGTAAAATATTTACCACTTCTAGGTTCTGCATAAGTTGAAGAATCTTTTCCATACATTCTACTATTAGTATTTTCTATACCATTACTATTAGTCTTAGGGATTTTTACAGTCCAATAATAAGCACCACTGGCATTTTTAAACATATCTCTCATATTAGTTACCTTAGAAGTATTCCAACCACTTAAATCTAAATTAAATGAATTACAATTTAGTGCAGCATTATAAAACATTTGGCTCATATTGGTTACATTTGAGGTATCCCAATTACTTATATTTCCTATAGTCCATACTCTAGAACCTTGAGCTGTATATGCAAACATATCATTCATGTACACAACATTAGAAACATTCCAATTTCCTATATCTCCTATGCTCCATGTAGATGCATTCATGGCTATATCCTCAAACATACAACTCATATTTGTCACTTTTGAAGTATTCCAATTACTTAAATCTCCAACTATCCAGCTACGTGCAAGAACTCCAGCAAAATCAAACATAGAACTCATATTTGTAACATTTGAGACATTCCAATTTCCTACATTTCCTATACTCCAGGTTCTAGCATTATATCCTGAACGCTTAAACATAAAACTCATATTTTTTACTTTTGATGTATTCCAATTACTTAAATCTAAAGTAAATGCTGTGGCATCATATCCTGCAGAATCAAACATAGAACTCATATTTGTAACGTTTGATGTGTTCCAATTGCTTATGTCTAAAGAAAAAGTTGTGGCATTATTTCCGGCATTTGCAAACATCGAAAACATAGATGTAACATTTGAGGTATCCCATTCATTTAAATCTATGGTAAATGTTGTGGCATTATTTCCGGCATAATAAAACATAGAATTCATATCTGTTACTTTTCCAGTATCCCATTCACTTATATCTCCTATTGACCATGTTGTAGCACTATATCCCGCACTTGAGAACATATCTCTCATATTAGTTACGTTAGAAGTATTCCAATTACTTAAATCAATATCAAATGTTGTGGCTTTATATCCTGCATAATAAAACATATTATTCATATCAGTTACTTCTCCAGTATCCCAATTTCCTATATCTCCTATATCAAATGTTGTGGCATTATTTCCGGCATAATAAAACATTTTGCTCATATCTGTTACTTTTGAAGTATCCCAATCACTTATATCTCCAATATTCCATGTTGTGGCTTTATATCCTGTACTTGAGAACATATAACTCATATTGGTTACGTTAGAAGTATTCCAGTTTCCTATATCTCCTATATCAAATGTTGTAGCATTTCTTCCTGTAACAGCAAACATACAACTCATATCAATTACAAATTCAGTATTAATATAATCAATATTTCCAGTAAAAGTATCAGCATTATATCCCACATTATAGAACCAATAAGATGTATATTTTGGTACTACTAATCCTGATATTACTACATTTGAAACATAATTTGAATCATCAATCCATGGTACAAACTTTTCTTCATAAAATCTTTTGTTTCCATCAAAACTACCACTTAGATTTCCCTCAACTTCATAACTTGATATTACTAAAGTTTCATTAGTATCATCAGAATCATTGTCTTGAAGTGCCCAATAGATTGTAGGTGTAACTTTTATATCTGACCATTCTGCATATAAAGATGTATTGGATGTTATAATTATATTTTGATTTGCATAGTAAGATAAACCAGTATAATCTGATGATGTATTCCATCTATCTATCATTTTATCTTCTAAAGTATACATATAAAATACCTCATTAGGGATAGTAGTAGGAAGTCCTGATATAACATTAATTGAATAATTATCACCTACTGCTTCATTATTATTTTTATCAAAAGTTAAAGTATGAATCTTTACCCACTCTGCATATAAAGTAGTATCTTCAATTATAGTTATATTATCACCATCTAGATAACTTTTTCCTGTTCCATCTGCTTTAGTATTCCATCCTACAAAAGAATATCCTTCACGAGAATAGGCATTTTCTGTTAGAGTTGTAGCTGTTCCTTCTAAAATATTTTGAGTATTCATAGTTCCTGTTGCATCTTCACTATTTTTATCAAAAGTAACATCATAAGTATCATGAGGATCTACCCACCTAGCATATAAAGTCATATCAGATTGTACTATATGATTTTCTCCTACTATTTCACCTGTATCTAATCCAGTATACCAACCTGCAAAATTTTCATTTTCTTTAGTAGGAATTGGTAATTCTCCTAATGGTTGTCCCTTTAATATTTCTTTAGTAGTATTTTCTAATACTCCACCATTAGTATTAAATGTTAATGTATGAATTTCTGCCCACTGTGCATATAAAGTTGTGTCTTTAGCTATTTTAATAATATCTTTATCTAAATAACTTCTACCACTACCATTACTCTCAGTATTCCACTTAATAAACTTATATCCTTCAAGTTGGTATTCATTTTCAGATAAAGAAACATCAGTATCTCCTTTTATAGTTTGATTATCCATAGTACCTGCTGCATTTTCATTATTTTTATTAAAAGTAATTGTATATGAATCTTGACCAATTTCATTTCCAGAATTACATATATATGTATTTGGTATATTGTTATTTGCTATATCACTTTTTACACCAAATGAACAGTCATTTAATTTAGTCTCATTATTTTTAATATCTACTTTATTTAAATTATTATCTCTAAAAGCATTAGCACCTATTTCTCTAACAGTATCAGGAATTCTTACTTTAGTTATATTATTGTTTCTAAAGGTATTATCACCTATATATTCAATAGTATCAGGAAATTCTATACTAGTTATTCCTTTATTTTTAAAGACATCATTACTTATTCCAACTACTTTAGCTCCATCTATTGACTCTGGTATTACTACGTCAGTACCATAACTCTCATCGTATTTAGTTATTATAATACTAGGTTTAACATATTCATAATCAATATCTACATTAGATACAATTCCTTTATTTATATACCATGTAACATCTTGATTAGTTAAATAATCCTTTATATCTTCTCCCCGAGAATTTTTTTCACCATTACACAAAGATTCTACATCACTCCAACCATTTTCAGTTAATACATCTATACATGTATCTTTATTTATTTCATAAGAATTAATAGTTTTCGATTCATATAATGTAATAATGTCATTTTTTATTAGTTCTTTCGTGCCAGTTCCATAATAGATTTCACTATAAATTGATTTAGAATTTGAAGTCCAATTATTTGTACAATATAATTCCAAATCTTCACTATCAAATTCATTTTGATATGTCTCTATACATTTATCATAATTTACTATATAGTGATAAGAACCATTATATAGAGCATCGCCTAATTTATTATAATTAATTACAGTTTGAAATTCTGGGTTTTCTTCTCTGTCTTTTGCATTATCATCAGTTTGGCTATAATCTCCAGTAATATTAAAAGATATTTCTTGGAGTGTATCTGGTAAATCTTCAGGATTAATATCTTTAATAAATTCTACTCTTACTTTATATGTTTCAGTATCTCCACTCTTTAATTCGTGATATTTAGCTATATTAGTATCATCTAAATAGCTAATTCTATATTTTAAGTAATTAGGTAGATTAGTACTCGTGGCTTCTTGCCAATCAGAATCTCCTATTTTAAAGTTTGAAGTAACTAGATTAACCATTCCATCTACTGTTCCTTCATTTACGACATCTACAGTAAATTCATAATAATCTCCAGGTAGTTTTAACGATACATTAAAGGCTACTTTAGTATTATCATTTGGATCAATTGTTGCTGCACTTTGAGTATTATCATTACTATCTATTTCTACACTGCCTTCACTTACATTTATATTAGCAAAATGAATATCCCATTTTGAATTAGCAAGTAATGATGATCCATTTATATGAATATTATTAGAAAGAATAGCATATCCTAAACTTATAGTTAATAATAAAATGATTAATAATAATTTTCTATTTACTTTATACTTCATACTCTAACACCTACTTTAAATTTATTTTATAATAATTTATAAATTATTTAAAGTAAATATTAGGTTTATTTATTATATTTAACATAAATAGACATCTTATTATAATATCACTTTATTATTGTTTTAGTGTCTTTTGAAAAACTTTAAATTTAGCTTCTTCAGATATATCATCTGGTATAGCATCTAATAAACCTCTGGGATTTAAGTTTTCTTTAGGAATATAGATTCTTTCAAATACACTTAATAATTCTTCAGATACTCCTAATTCTCTTAAATAAAATAAATATTCATAGTAAGTTCCTATATCTTGTTTAAACATTGCTTCATCTGCTAGAGCATCTAAAACAATCATACAGAAACAATATAAATCACTATCTAAAGTAGGTACTATTACTCCTCTATCAGTAGTAGGATATTTTTCTGGTAAAGAAGAAATATATTGATTCTTTAATAAGTAATAAGCCATATGAGAAGGAGTAATATCTAGTCCATCTACAAAAGAACTATCTAAGTCAATTGCTTTTAAGTTACCATCTTTATCAATAATAAAATTATATTCATTTAAATCGGCAAATAACATATTATGTTCATCTTCAGTATTATGTACTCTATCAATTAGACTTCCTAATTTTTCTAATAGTTGTTTTTTTTCAGCGAAATCTACATGGGTGTTATGAACAATACTACCAAAGTTAGAGTGATTTTCAATTAATGGCATAGCAAAGCCAGTTAAAGATGAATCAACATAAACAGCTGCATCAGGAATAATTAAATCATCTATTTCACTATAAGAAGATTCATTTAGGTATGATAATACTCTAGTTTTACGATCCATTACTTCAAAATCTTCTTGCATATCCAAATATTTAAATAACATTCTTTTACCATCTGTAGTTTTATATTTTTTATTTAATATTAACATTAAAGCCTCAGTATTCATAATATCACGACTTAAAAAAAGAGTTTTTAAGGCTCTTACTTGATGCATACGAAGATTAATATGTCTTAATGATGAAGAATCTATTTTTTCCATGTAATCACTCCTTGAACCAACTATTATAATAGGAATAACTATATTTGACAAGAAAAAAGACATTTGAGTTTAGGTTTTTTCTAAAAAATTATTACATCTTTTTAGAAATTCTCACTT
>CALCBO010000008.1 GCA_937897245.1 uncultured Caryophanales bacterium
CGTTTCCCTTTTTTGCACTACTAACTAAAGTTCTATTTGCTTTCTTAGTAAATCCCGTTTTACATGAAGTTGTATATTTATATTGCTTCATTAATTTATTTTTATTAAACCATACACCATGATTCGTAGAATTATATTTTTTTATTTTCTCTATTTTTAAAAATAAAGGATTATCTAATAACTCCCTTAATAAAATAACCATATCATAAGCACATGAAATATTACCATCATCAAATTCATCTAAACCATGAGGATTATTAAAAACTGTATTATCCATCCCTAATTCTTCAGCTTCTTTATTCATTAAATTAACAAATTTTTCAATAGATCCTCCAACATATTTTGCAATTACAACCGCAGCATCATTCGCACTTCTAAGAAGTAATGCCACTAATAGTTCATATAAAGTAATAACTTCATATTCATTTAAATAGACTGCACTTCCTACTATTGTATTAATTTCTTCTCCAACTATAACTAAATTATCTAAATCCATATATTTATGAGCAACATAAAAAGTCATAAGTTTAGATATTGATGCAACACTTTGAGTATCGTAATAATTATTACCTTCTAAAATTCTTTTAGATTCTTTTTCAATAACTATATAACTTTTAGCATTATACTCTATACTCTTTACTTCTTTTATATTATTTAAAGAAGTTAAAAATATCATTAATAAACATAATAAAAATAGAGAAAGTTTTTTCATATTTTCACCTTTCTCTATTTTATGAATTTAAAATTATTTATATTCTAAATTAAAATATTTATTCTACTATAACAATTCTAACTTCATGAGTAGTCTTATTGATATAAAAATTAAATGTCATACCTACTTGGAAAGTAATTGTTGTAGCATTTGTAACTACGCCTTCTGGGCTTTCAACAATTGTAATATCACTTAAATATGTTCTATCTTCATCTCTAACTTTAAATTCATCCCATGCTTCAACTGTTATACCTAAGTAACATAATTCATTTTCATTATCAGGATTTTCTTCTAAAGTTAATATATTATCATATCTTATATAAATATCTTTTGGTACTGAAGGAGCAACTTCAATTTCTCCTACTAAAACCAATCTTGCTGTTTTTGTTTCAGTGTTAAAGTAAATATCATATGTTCCTGATTGTTTAACTAGAATAAGTGTTCCATAACTCACAGCAATTGAAGAATCAGTGTCAGATAATGCTCCATAATTTTCAGTAGAACCACTTCCGTCAACGGCAACACCTCCGACAGCTATATAGCAATTGGCATCTAAGGTTGCATCCTTAATGACAACTTCCTTATTTTCATCTGGAGTTCTTGTGAAGTATAAAGTTTGATTGCCACTTGAAGAATTCACAACACTTAAGAAATACATATACTCAACTGATGTATCTCCAGGTTCTTCTGGGTTTTGATCGATAATTGTAAGAACACCAGTTTCAACATTATATGTTAAATCATATGTTCCTGCTTTATTAAAGAACACAAGACTTATTCCACTTGATTCATATACATAAGCAATTGAACTATCTGTATTGCTATCAATTGCTATTGGATAATAATTCGTATAGTTATTACTAATAAATGAAATATTTGTGCTAGTATCTGCTACTAATCCTTCATATGTTACTGTATTATCTTCAGTAATCGTTAATGGTACATATTCACCATCAAGATACATAAATAAATCAGCTGTCTCTTCAACATATGAATCCATAAGCATAAATCCATCAGCACATGGCATATAACTAATCTCGTAATAACCGCTGGTTAAGATTTTTACGTAATCTCCTTCTTTTGTTAAATTATCATTAAGTGTATAAGCTTCAGTAAGTTTATCAGAACTAATTACATAGTCTTTAGTTACATTTCTAAGATTAAATTTAACTCCTGCTTCAAGATAAATTGTATCTGTATAAACGTATAATCCATGTTCATTTATATATGAAACAATATCTTCATTATTCATCACTTTCTCATGAATAACATACCATAATAATTCTTCATAAGTTTCATCATTAGAAGGAATATTTATTTCTGTTAATGGAACTGATTCAATTGTTTCATCATCAAATACTATTTCGTAATTATTTCCATCAACAGGTTCAAATACTTTATTAATAAATATCTTTTTATTTCCATCATAATCAAATTCAATTCCGTAACGTGTAGCATAATCAATTAGAAATTCACCATCATCACCACGATGAAAATCCCAAGTATCCCATAAATAGCTTTCATCTAAATCATCATAATCGTAAACAATATTGTTTAGATTATCAATAATGACAAATTCATCACCTTGTTCTAAATAAACATATCCATAAATATAAGAGTTTATTTCATCTGGATAAGTAACATTTTCCATTGGATATTGTTCTCCATTTATTTCAATAACAATACCTTCGTATTTATATCCATCAATAAATAGCATTATTCCATTTGGAGTAGCTGTTACATTAACACTTATATTTTTAGCAGTTGTGAGAATTATTCCATCCTTATTAACATTTCCTTCAGCAAAATAATTATATGTTACACTTGGATTATCAGATACACAAATAGTAATAATATCTCCTTTTGTAACATCAAGATTATCTAATGTCCAAATAATTTGTGATTCATTTTCTTCGACTATTACAAGAGGTGTAGCTACTCCATTTACGCAAATAGAAATATTTCTAGATAATTTTGGTAAAACAACACTTTCAACTTCAGTATAATCTGCATCGAAATATTTTTCACATTCTTCACAGAAATAGTATTCAATATTACCATCTTCCCAGAAAGACGGAGATTTTCCCCAGTACATTGATCCATATTCATGATCTGTTTTTTCAATTGTCAAATCTTCGATTTCACCATAGTTCATATCAAAGTTTTTGCCACACACATCACAATGATAATGCTTTATAGTTCCTTCTTTTATACAACTTGGATCAACGCCTTCAACTAATTCATAATTATGAACATGTTCTTTAATTGCTTCTTCAACTATTGCAAAATAAGAAAAACTACTTGTTTCAAAAGAAATTTGTCCTTCTAACAATGTTGGAATAAGTTTTTCAACCGAGTTATTCTCTTTTATATGAAACACAAAATAATTATCACTATCAATTTCAGTAATAGGAATAGTTACCTTAACTTTCCCATCAGGTTGTATTTTTTTGTCGTCTTTTGAAACATAAATATCAAAAATATAAATATTTCCTTCCTTGTTATAATCTTGAGCAGAAAGAATTTCTAATACTTCCTTTCCCTCGTCTGATGTTGTAGTTACTGAATTAGTAACAAGTGTAGATCCTTCTTCAAATTTACCGCCTTCAATAACAACTCCATATTCATTTTGAAGAGAATCCAAAATTACTGGTTGATCGTTACAAGCAGTAAGAACAAAAGAAAAAGTAATCATCATTAAAAATAAAAATACTAAACTTTTAAAATTCTTTTTCATAATAAATCTCCTTTCAAAATTTTCCTATGAATAATAAAAATCTTTTTTATTATCCACTTGATATAATTATATCACTAAACACTTTAAAAAATCCATTAATACGGATAAGACTAAACATAAAAGCTCTACCTTCACTTGGTAGGAACCTCTCTTTATTAATTACTATACTCCGCATAAGGTTAACTATTACCTCCCATCTAATTTGTACATCTTTGAAACTAAGTTCACAACAAAAAGAGCAATCTTCTTATTCTCTAAAAAATTATCCATTATGTCTCCTTCTAATCTAGTGACTATAGTATACCATTAAAAGTGTTTTACTTTAGGTAATCGTTAAAAGGTTCGTAATCGTTAAAAAGTAAGGGTAATCGTTAAATTGTTAAAAAAGTCCGTACCCCTAACCTAGTAATCGTTAAAAAGTTAAAACTTCAAACCTGTTCGCTTATTATTTTTCACTTGAAAAAGTGCCACTTAAAAAGAAAAAAGCCCACACATGGCAAATAAAAGGCGTAACGGTGGGACTTGAATCCCTATAAAAAGAAAAAAATCTCGATACTTTTATTGTATCAAGATTAGTAATCTTTAATGGTGGCCCAAGCCGGACTTGAACCGGCGACACAAGGATTTTCAGACAACGATTATTATCCTGGATTTATAACTAGTAATACCTCCAATATTACTAGTTATTTTATTTTGTTATAACTTATATTTGTTCCTATTTGAACATTATTATCTGTTAGACTATTCTTTTGTTGTTTATTTAAATTTTCTACATAGTTTTTTAAGATGGTTTCAATTAGATTGTTTAAACTTCTATTTTCTTTTTCTGCAATTATTTTTAATTTATCTGATAAATCATCATCTAATCTTAATGTTGTTATTTTTTTTAATGATGGCATTTATTTATCACCTTACTTTCACTTTCATTTTATATTTTTTTATTTTTTTTGTATACTTTCACCTTGACATTATAGTGATAGCACTATATTATAAATATAGGTGATAGCACTTTACTATCAGGAGGTTTATTATGAGTAAATATCATGCTTGGGATAAAAGACATAAGCATATCCCCTTAATAAAAACTGAATACACAAAAAAAGGAAGTAAATGGGTGAAAGTTAATACTGAAAGAAGTATTATTTCTAATCAACAAGCAGAATGGGTTTTATCATCTTCTGGTCTTCCAGGAGAAAGTTCACATAGATTAGAAAAAAAAGATAGATTTGGCCATTCAAAAAAATACGATACTTTTTCTTCAATTTCCCCTGATAAGTCAAAAAAATCTGTTTGGTTTGTTGATTATGCTCAAGGTGATCGTAATTATAACAATTTGATTAACAAATTTTATTATGACCAAAGAAGATATAGAAATAAATCAGGTAGGTAATCATTTATGACTAGTAAACAAAAAAAATGGAAACGTATTTTTAGAGGTCAAGGAATTCGTTTAGAAGGAGATCCTCAATATGAATATGCTAAATCCTGGGGTAAAAATATTGCAGGTAGATTATTAGTTGATAATTATCATACTAAAGACCCTAAATATTTAGATAGATTAGATAAGTCTATTGAAGCAATGAAAAAGTATGGTTATGACAATTCTTTAAAGACTACTCGAAGGGGATTTGAACTAACTCCTGAAAAAAGAAAATTATTTAGAGTTGCATCTAGACATGCTGAAAAAACAAAACAGGAATATAAAAAGACTGGATTATTACCAGCTACTTTAGGAATTCTAGGCCGTGATTTTAAATATCGTGATAAATAACATGGATATCTTAGGTTACATTTATAAAATTACCAATAAATATACAAAAAAATACTATATTGGTAAAACAAAAAATCTTCCTTTTGGAAGATGGTCTCAACATTTAAATAAAATTTTTACTAAAGAAAATTTAGATCAATATTTATTTGAAGTTGTAGAGGTTGTTTATAAGACTAATGTTGATTGGAAAGATAGAAACTTACTTTCATTAAGAGAAAGAAGTATTATCTTGTCTTATCCAAAAAGTTATAGAGCTAAATATTGTTTAAATGACTCTGTTAATTTAAATGATTTATTAAAAAGGTAGGTGTTTGTATGTCTTATAAAAGAGAAAAAGCATGGATATGGAAGAAGATTAATGATGGCGTGAAACCAGAAGTTCTTCGAGATTGTGTTGGTGTCTTTTCTAATAAAAAGAAAGAAGACGTAATGAAAAAGAAAAACTTATCTTCTAAGCAATATGAGAAAAGATATAACTTTTTAGAAAATACTTATTATTTGTTAAATTCAAATGAATATAAAAAAAGGTGATCACAGGAATCAGCTCTCTCCCAACATAAGTTGGTTCCTGTTCACATAAATAGAATGATTGTAAGTTTAGGAGGAAAAGAAAATGGAAAAAAACGAAAAAATTGTTCACAAAATCAATAAGGTAGAAGTAGATGGAATTACATTTAACTACTCAGAAGAAGTAGCTAAAAGAAGAAGAGAAATGACTGATAAAGACATTGAAGCTTTATCAAATGTATCTTTTTGTCAATTAAGCTCTTCATTTAACAAAAAGACTAAAAGAAGAATGTTTAGTTTAAACGTTCATCTATTAGCAAATCAAATTGTTGATACAATTCCTTTAACAAATCAACAATTCAACATCATTGCAGCATCACATGGATATAAAGCTGATAATACAAAAGATTTTCCAGCTACTAAGATTCCATGTAAAGTAAGATTTTTACAAGGCACATCAAGTTCTGATGGAACAGCTTATAAGTCTTGTG
>CALCBO010000009.1 GCA_937897245.1 uncultured Caryophanales bacterium
TATGGTTTTGATATGGTTTTTGTATGGTTTAATGGATTTTGTGTTTTTGATTGGCAGTATGGGGATACTTTTCATTTTATTTTTAGAAAATACGCTAAAAATTTCAAAATGGTAAAAATGTTATAAAATTATCAATTTTTGTCGTATAGATTTAAAATAATTCTCATTCATTTGTGATTTCGTTTTGTCCATTTTTCATTCGTCTTTTCGGCAAAATAAAATTATTGGTAATAATGAAATAAAATGAATAAAAAATAAATTCAATTGATTGTTATATACTTAATGATAATATTCTATACTTTTTTGATACTAATAATAACCATTTGAATTTCACTAATATTGAATAATCTATTCAATATAAATACAATTGAACTAGTTTCAAACAATGAAGAATAATTTGAACTCTACTTTCAAATGAAAATACAATTCTTTCAATTGAAATAAATCAAAATTCAAAAGTATTTTGAATGAAAGAATAATATTTTTGTGAATCAATTGAAAAAGAATAAAGAAATATTTTCTTCTAATAAAATGAAATAATTGAATTTCTTAAATTTCTTTTTTTTTCTGATAATTTCTTAGATATATTTTATTTGAATACTGAAAATATTGATTACAATAAAATACCTAATATTGCGAGTGAAGCAAGAGAAAAACTAGAAAAAATAAGACCCACTTCTCTTGGACAAGCTTCAAGAATAAGTGGAGTAAATCCTTCAGATATCTCGATACTTTCTATTTATTTAAAAAAGGAGTACGGCAAAAATGAATAAAGATGAATTCATTACAGAAGCATTAAAATTAAATATTAAACCAACACAAGAACAACTGAATCAGTTAGACGATTTCTATGAATTATTAAAAGAATGGAATAAAAAAATAAATTTAACACGTATTATTTCCGAGGAAGATGTATATTTAAAACACTTTTATGATAGTCTAACAATAGCTAAGGAAGTAAATTTAAATAGTGTAAAAACATTATGTGATGTTGGAACAGGAGCAGGATTTCCTGGAATAGTACTAAAAATCTTTTTTCCTAGTCTACATATAACTCTAATAGATTCATTACAAAAAAGAGTAAACTATTTAAATGAAATTATCAAAGAACTTAAATTAAATGATATAGAAGCTTTACATACAAGAGCTGAAGATTATAATGCTAGTTTTGATATAGTAACGTCTAGAGCAGTAGCTAATATTGAAAAACTAGTAGGCTATACTATGCATTTAGTAAAAAAAGATGGCTTATTTATTGGGATGAAAGGAAATATAGATAAAGAATTAACAGAAGAAGTAAAAAGAAAATTAGAAAAGAAATATATCATATTAAAAATTAATAGATTTTATTTACCTAAAGAAAATAGTATGAGAAGTTTAATTGTAATGAAAAACAAATAGAACATATCGAAACAGATATGTTTTTAAATTATAAAAAAACAAGTTGAAAGAAAAGAAAAAATCATATATAATGATAATATAGGATGTTAAGAATAAAGTGAGGGGATAAAGATGTTTCCAGATGATAAAGATGAAGTAGTTCAATTATATTTAGATGATATTATTCCAAACCGCTTTCAACCAAGAGAAGTATTTGATGAAAGAGCATTAAAAGAACTAGCAGTATCAATTAAAGAACATGGAGTAATCCAACCAATTATTGTAAGAAAAGTAAATGGTAAATATGAAATAATAGCAGGAGAAAGAAGATATAAAGCATCAGCCTTAGCTGGTCTAACTAAAATACCAGCAATTATAAGAGATTTAGATGATAAAGAAAGTTCTAAAGTTGCTTTACTTGAAAATTTACAAAGAAGAAATTTAAACCCTATAGAAGAAGCAAGGACTTATCAAAAAATATTAGAATTAGATCAAATGACTCAAGAAAGTCTTGCTAAAACAATGGGAAAAAGTCAATCGGCAGTAGCTAATAAAATTAGATTATTATCATTATCTGATGAAGTTCAAAACGCCTTATTAAAAGAACAAATATCAGAAAGACATGCCAGAACATTGTTAAATTTAAGTGATTCAAAAGAACAAAAAGAAATGTTAAAAAAAGTAATTGATAATAAAATGAGTGTTAGAAATTTGGAGGAAGAAATATCTAAAATGCATCCAAAAGAAGAAAAAGAAGAGCCAAAAGAAACTACTGATATTGTTGCTTCAACAAGTGCATTTGTTAATGATAGTCCACTTATGCCAACTGCAGAACTACCAGAAGACACAACAAATTATGGAAAAGTTACTATTGCCCCACCAGAAGGAGAGGAGTCATCTATGGGTAAATTTATTAATTATGGAGAAATAAATAAAGAAGAAGATGAACCACTACCTGATTTGGATATGCCACCTGCAGTGACCTCAGTAGATATTAATAAAATGAAAAGTAATACTACAAATATCAACAACAATAGTAAAGGTAGTGCTGATTTAGATAGTTTATTAAATTTAGGAAATCCAACTTCACCAGTACCTTCAAATCAATTTATTACTCCAGCAGAAAAAATTGTTAAAACAGATTCAGTAGATAGTCCAATTGATAAAAATTCAGATTATTTTAAAACACCAGATTTTATTACACTAGATGGAGATTCTTCAACTAATTTCACAAATCCAATAGATAATGATTCATTTGTTTCACCACCAACGGATATAATCAACAATAATAATAGTATGTTCTTAAGTGGAGCTCCTGAAGTAGAAAATAACAAATATACTATAGAGGAAGCAACAAATAAAATAAGAGATTTAGTGACAGACTTAAAAGAACATGGTATTAAGATTAATACTGATGAAATGAACTTTGAAAAATCATATCAAATGATTATTAAAATTGATAAAACAGAATCTTAAAAGTAGACCATAAATAAAAAGTCTACTTTTTTTCGTAAAAATATTTAAAAAAATAGTTTTATTTGATACAATAAAAAAGTAATATGGAAAATGGGTGATTAGATGGGAAAGGTTATATCATTAGTAAATCAAAAAGGCGGTGTGGGAAAGACTACCACAAGTATCAATCTTTCTGCGTCATTAGCAGTATTAGGTAAAAAAGTATTATTAGTAGACTTAGATCCACAAGGAAATACAACTACTGGTGTAGGAATAAACAAGGGTGAAATTGAAAAAAGTATATATGACGTCTTGATAGGTGAATGCAGTATAGCAGAAGCGCTAGTAAAAACAAAATATAAAAATCTATATGTTTTACCAGCTACAATTAATTTGGCAGGTTTAGATTTTGAATTATCAGAGAAAAGTCGCACTGAAATAGGGTTTAATAAAGGAGAACAATTAAAAATACGTTTGATGGATATAAGGGATAGTTTTGATTTTATAATATTAGATTGTCCTCCATCATTAGGCCTTATCACAACTAATGCTTTAACAGCTTCTAATTCGGTAATAATCCCAGTACAGTGTGAATTCTTTGCTTTAGAGGGAATAACTCAATTATTAAAATCAATTATGTTAGCCCAAAAAAGTCTAAATCCAACTTTAGATATAGAAGGAGTATTATTGACAATGTATGATGCTAGGACTAACTTAGGTCTTGAAGTAGTAGAAGATATTCGAAAATTTTTCAAGGAAAAAGTATATAATACAATTATTCCAAGATTAGTACGTTTGACAGAAGCTCCTTCACATGGAGAACCAATAGTAGCCTATGATCCAAAGAGTAGGGGATCGGAAGCCTATATTAATTTAGCTAAGGAAGTGATTGAAAGAAATGGAAACTAATGAAAGTGTTCAAGATTCAGGAATACCAAAAAGAAGAGCTTTAGGTAGAGGTTTGGAAGAATTATTTAATAATGAGATTTTAGATTATAGTTCTGTAGAAGAAAAAATTGTAAAAGAAACACCAAAAGATGAAATTGTAATGGTTAATTTGAATGAATTAAGAAGCAATCCTTATCAACCTCGAAAAGTTTTTAATGAAGAAGCTTTAGAAGAATTAGCATCTTCAATCAAAGAACATGGTGTATTTCAACCAATTATTGTTAAAAAATCAATAAAAGGATATGAAATAATAGCAGGAGAAAGAAGAGTAAAAGCATCAATTATGGCAGGAAAAACTGAAATACCCGCTATTATTAGAGATTTTAATGATACTCAAATGATGGAAATTGCTCTTTTAGAAAATTTACAAAGGGAAGATTTATCTGCTATTGAAGAAGCTAATGCCTACAAAAAACTACAAGATACTCTTTCTTTAACTCAAGAGCAATTATCTAAACGTCTAGGAAAAAGTCGTAGTCATATAACTAATATGTTGGGGTTATTATCACTTCCTAAAATAATTCAAGATGAAGTAAACAATAAAACAATTACTATGGGACACGCTAGAGCCCTAAGTAAGATAGATGATTTTAATCAACAAGAAGAACTTCTAACAAAAATAAAAGAAGAAGGAATTTCAGTAAGAGAGTTAGAAGAAATGACTCAAGAACCTAGAATTATCAAATCAAATCCTCAAAGAACTAGGACAAAACAAGATAATGAATATAGTTATCTTCAAAATGAACTTAGTGAACAATTAGGTACTAAAGTTGTAATTAAGAAGAATAAACTCGAAATAAGATTTGTTAATGGAAATGATTTAAATAGATTACTTGAAATTATGAATCTAGATTTTAATAAATAGAGCAATAACCTCTATTTTTCTAAGAAAAGAGGTGTAATATGGAAAATAAGAATTATGAATTAGGTTCTATTGTTGTTATGAAAAAACAACATCCTTGTGGAACAAATGAATGGAAGATTGTAAGAGTTGGTGCTGATATTAAAATTCAATGTTTAAATTGTGGTAGAACAGTACTAATTCCTAGAATAGACTTTAATAAGAAATTAAAAAAAATAATAACATAGAAAGGAATAATATATGAAAGATAGAAGAAAAATGAGGTTGAAAAAATTTTATTTTCACCCCATTACGATGTTTAGTGTATTAATAATGTTTGTAGTAATACTGAGTGGAATTTTAAGTGCACTTCAAACACAAGCAACTTATAATACAGTTAATATAAACAGTAATGAATTAGAACCTACACTAATTACTGTAGAAAATCTATTATCATTTTCAGGATTTAAATACATCATAAGTAATGCTGCTAAAAACTTTGTTAGTTTTGGACCGTTGGGAATGTTATTAATGTCTCTTATAGGTATTACCATTGGAGAAGGGACTGGATTAATAGAAGCATTTACTAAAAGACATTTAAGTAAAATACCATATACTACCTTAACGTTTTTATTAATATTATTATCAGTAATATCATCATTAATTAATGAAGTAGGGTATGCTATATTAATTCCTCTAGCTGCCTTGATATATTTTATTAATAAAAGGAATCCTATTTTAGGAATAATAACAGCTTTCTGTGGAGTATCATTTGGTTATGGAGTTTCAGTCTTTGTTGGTTCAATGGAAGTATCTCTAATGAATTATACTAGAGATGCTGCTAGGTTAATTGATGAAAATAGTCATATATCATTAACCTCAAATCTAATCTTTATTATAGTAGCGACTTTTATAATATCAATAGTAGGTACAATAGTAATAGAAAAAATAATAGCTCCTAAAATAGGAAAGTATAAAAAAGAAGAAGAATTCTCTAAAACAGAACAATATAGAATAATTGACCCAGATGAAGAAGAACAAAAACAAATAGAAAGAAATAAAAATGAAAAAAGAGGATTGAGATTCGCTCTTGTTGTTTCTCTTCTTATGCTGTTCTTATTTGTCTATTCACTAATTCCTAATTGTCCTTTTTCAGGAATGTTACTTGATATGAATGAAAAGACCTATGTTGATCAATTATTTGGAGAAAATGCATATTTCCAAGATGGTTTTTCTTATTTAGTAGCCATAGTATTTGTATTATCTGGTATCGCCTATGGAATTGGTAGTAAATCAATTAAAAATGATAAAGAAATAATAGAAAATGCTAGTAAGAAATTTTCAAATCTAGGAAGTATCTTTATTCTAATCTTTGTAGTTTCTCAATTCATTGCTATTTTTAGAAAAAGTAATATTGGAATAATAATAGCCTCATGGCTATCCACTTTATTAGGAACTATGAATTTAAGTGGAATTCCTCTTATAATAATTAGTTTATTATTAATAGCTATAGCTAATTTATTCTTAACTTCGCCAGCAAACAAATGGATGATTTTTTCACCAGTTGTAGTACCGATGTTCATGCAATCAAACATATCTCCACAATTTGCCCAAATTGTAATGAGAGTGGGAGATTCTATGACTAAAGGATATACTCCATTATTAGCTTCATTTGTAATATATATAGGATATCTAAATATCTATAATCTTCAAAAGAAGAAACCATATACAATAAGAAAATCATTACAAATGCTCAGTCCATACTTTGTAATAATATCTCTAACTTGGATATTATTAGTAGTAGGGTGGTATATTATAGGATTACCAATAGGACCAGGAGTAAAACCAATATTATAAATAGAAACACCAAACGGTGTTTTTATTTTGTTCTGAAAATAGAATAAAATAGAGTTAGAAAAAGGAAGGTATAAAATAGAATAAACTTTAGTAGTACATAGAGGAGGTATATTACTTCTATACTTATTAATCTTTCTTATAAAATAATCAAGTAAAGTAAGATTAGACTGAATAGTATAAATATGATGTTCTGAAATATGTTTATTAAAATGATAAAATTTATGATATATAGAAGGAGAAACTCCCATTACTTGATGAAATATTTCAGAATAATATTCCTGTGAATAAAAACCATAGGTCATAGATATATTTAAAATAGATATCTTACTATCTTTATATTCAACTAAAGAATTATATATACGTATATTATTTAAATAATGAACAATAGTAATCCCTAATTCTTTTTTAAAGATTCTCATAATATAATCTTTATTATAATGAAATTCATTAGCTAACTCATCAATAGTTATTTTTTTATATAAATTATTATCTAAATAATTAATAACATTTAAGACTAAATCATTTGAAAACATTATATCACCAACTTAATAATATCATAAAAAGTCGTTATTGTTTAAAAAAATAATAAATAATATGATTTAATAGAAAACGAAAGGAGGGAAAAAATGCAAGATTCAAGATGGACAACAAAAGAAGAAATCACAACAAGATTAGAAAAAATTAATATTCAGGATAAGGTTGAAAAATCTGGATTACCAATTATGTATGATAAAGGTAATCTATATATAGATTCTAAAGAATCACACAATTTAATAATAGGTTCAACTGGAAGTGGTAAGACTCAAACCATTATTTTACCAATGTTAAAATTATCTATGAAAGCTAAAGAATCTATTATAATTCATGATCCAAAAGGTGAATTATATGAAAAAGTAGCTCAAAGTCTAAAAAAAGAAAATTATAACGTATTAGTATTAGACTTTGATGATTCTAGATATGGTAATAACTGGAATCCATTATCTATAGTTAGTAAATTATATAATGATAACAATAAAGATAAAGCATTAGATTTAATAGAAGATATAGGCTATTATTTATTTACTGATAATAATACAAAAGAAATAGATCCATTTTGGACTAATTCTACTATTAATTATTTTACTGGATTAGCATTATATTTACTAGAAAACTCAAAAGAAGAAATAACTATTAAAGATATTACTAATCTAGCTAATAGTCTAAATGAAAAAGGAAAATCCGAAGAATTCTTAAAAAATATAAATAAATCATCTACTATATACTTAAAACTAGTTGGTACTTTAAAAACAGCTCCTGAAACTAGAGAAAGTATTATATCAGTATTTAATCAAAAAATAGAAAGATATATTTCTAAAGAAAATCTTAATGATATGCTTTCTAGCATTGATTTTGATTATTCTGATATTGTTAATAAAAAAACAGCTATTTTTATTATAAGTGGTTTAAATCATCAAAGTAGAAGTTTAATTCCTTTATTTATTAATCAAATTATAGATACCGTATCTATATATGGAACAAATAAAAAAAGAATAAATGTTTTATTAGATGAATTTGATAGTTTAATTCCTATTAAAGATTTTGCTTTAAAATTAAATTTCTGTCGTTCATTAAATATAAGAATAACAGTAGCTATTCAAAGTTACATCCATTTAGCTAATTTATATTCTAAAGAAGATGTTGAAATATTAAAAATGTGTTTTGGAAATATTGTATACTTATTATCAGAAGATATTTATACTTTAGAAGAGATATCTAAAGCTTGTGGTAAAAATAAAAATAAGCCATTAATATCGGTTCCAGAATTAAAAACAATTGAAATATTTGAAGCAATAATTTTAATGAGTAGAAGTATGCCTTTTAAGACTAAACTATTGCCAGATTACAAAATTAAATGGAATGTAGATTTTAAAAATAGTAGAATTCCATTAAGAAAATAATACCAAATGGTATTTTTTTCATTTATAAGTTAAATTTCATGATATAATATACAAAGAAAAGAGGGATATTATGAGTTTAACAGCAGGAATAGTAGGCCTACCTAATGTAGGAAAATCTACGTTATTTAATGCGATAACAAATCAAAAAATATTAGCTGAAAACTACCCATTTGCGACTATCGAACCAAATGTTGGAGTAGTAACTGTACCAGATGAAAGAATGGACAAATTAAAAGAAATGTATGAACCAAATCGCTTTATCCCAACAGCTTATGAATTTACTGATATAGCCGGATTAGTCAAAGGTGCTAGTAAAGGAGAAGGATTAGGTAATAAGTTTTTATCACATATAAGAGAAACTGATGCCATAGTTGAAGTAGTAAGATGTTTTGATGGTGGTAAAATTATTCATGTTGAAGGAAACATTGACCCTATCAGAGATATTGAGACCATTAACCTAGAACTTGCGATAGCTGATTTAGATGTAATTAATAATAGATTAGAAAGAGTATCTAAAAAAGCTCGAACAACTAAAAATAAAGAAGATTTATTAGAAGTAGAAGTCTTAGAAAAGTGTAAGAAATTCTTAGAGGAGAATAAACCTTTAAGACAATTAGAACTAAATAAAGAAGAAGAAAAAGCTATCAAATCATACAGCTTTTTAACTAAAAAACCAATTATTTATTTAGCTAATATTGAAGAAAAAGAATTAGGTAAAGAAGATAATGAATATGTAAAACTAGTTAAAGAATATGCATCAAAAGAAAATGCTAAAGTGGTCAGCTTATGTGCTAAAGTAGAAGAAGAATTAAGTGAATTAGAACCTGAAGATAAACAAGAAATGTTAGAAGGATTAGATCTAGACGGAAGTGGATTAGATAAATTAATTAAAGCTACTTATGAAATACTAGGATTAGCTACTTATTTTACTGTAGGAAAGGATGAAGTAAGAGCTTGGACTTTTAAAAAAGGTATGAATGCTAAACAATGTGCTGGTATAATCCATACTGATTTTGAAAAAGGATTTATTAGAGCAGAAGTAATATCTTATGAAGATTTAATTGATTGTGGTAGTGAATTAAAAGTAAAAGAAGCTGGAAAAGCAAGATTAGAAGGAAAAGATTATTTAATGCAAGATGGTGATATCTGCCATTTTAGATTTAATGTATAAATGAAAAGTCAAATAGTAATATTCGAAGGAAATATGCAAGATGGAATTTTTTCAACTGGAAAGAAATTCTATCCATCAACATTCACTAAAAAAGATATTATAGAATCAATCAGAGAAGCAAGAATTAAATTAGGTAAAAGATACAATTTTTCAGGACTAAAAATGTTCCAAATAAATCAGAAAATGGAAGATAATGATGAATATCCAGATAACAGAGATGTATTAATAACTGATAAGCATCTAAAAAATGAAGATTATTTTTTAGAAAAAATTAAAGGAGATATCTTAGTAATAACCAACAAATATAAAAATATAGCTCTATCTCACCGAATGGCTGACTGTCCAGTTTTAATACTAGAAGATAGAAAACAGGGAATAAGTGCTATTGTTCATTGTGGCATTTATCATATAAATAGAGGATTAGCTCGAGAATTTGTAAAAGTTATGGTGAATAAATATAAATGTAAAGAAGAAAATCTCTATTTATATATTGGTAGTCATATAAAAAAAGAATCATATATTTATGAAACCTATCCCCGCCAAGCTACTAATAAAGAAATATGGGAAGAAGCTATAGAAAAAAAAGATGACGGATATCATATTGATTTAGAAAAAGCTATTAGAAATCAACTTAAAGAATTTAATCTAGCAGAAATAAAAGTAAGCAGTATTAATACTGCAACTAATAAAAATTATGCCTCTCATTATGAAGCATATCATGGTAATAAAGCTAAATTAGGTCAAAATATAGTAGGTTTTTATTATAAATAAAAAGAGTATACTGTTAATTAATAGTTTACTTTTTTTATATATTAGACATTCGCTTTTTTCTTTTATTAACAGTATCAATGAATTCTAAAATAGTCCTAAAATTATAGAAAAAACTAAAAAAAAGATAGACATTCAGTATTATATTTGTTATAATACCTTCGAGTATTTAAAATACTCCTTGCTGCAGTTGCAGCCGATTAGTCCAAAGGGAGGTGTAAAAAAATGAATAAGTATGAAATTATGTTTATTGTAAGACCAGATATGGAAGAAGCTGAAATAAAAAAGACAGCTGATGCTATGAAAAAAGTTTTAACAAGTGCAAAAGCTAAAGTATTAGAAGAAAAGCCTATGGGGCAAAAAGAATTAGCTTACGAAATTAGAAAATTCAAAACAGGTTATTACTATTTATTTGTAGTAGAAGCAAGTAAAGAAGCAGAACAAGAATTCAACCGTGTTGCAAGAATTAACGAAAGTCTACTTCGTCACTTAATTGTAAAAGTGGATGAATAAAAAGAAAAAAGAGGTAATGATATGAATAAAGTAGTTTTAATAGGGAGATTAACTAGAGATCCAGAATTGAGATACACAGGTAATAATACTCCAGTAGCATCTTTTACATTAGCAGTTAATAGAAATTTCTCGAATCAACAAGGTGAAAGAGAAGCAGATTTTATCAATGTTGTAGTATGGAGAAAACAAGCGGAAAATGTAAAGAATTATCTATCTCAAGGAAGTCAAGCTGCTGTTGAAGGAAGAATTCAAACAAGAAGTTATGATGATAATAATGGTCAAAGAAGATATATTACAGAAGTAGTAGCTGATAATGTTGAATTTTTAGGATCAAGAAATTCCGCAAATAATAATACAAACTATAGTGGTAATAATAACACTAACAGTACCAATAACAGTAATAATTCAGGACCAAGTCCTTATGATTTTGGAGATGCTCCACAACCAAAAGGAACTGATGTTGATAATAACCCATTTGCTGATTTTGGTGCAAGTATCGAAATTAACGATGATGAATTACCTTTCTAATATTAAGAAAAGGAGGAAATTATATGGCAGAATTTAATCGTAGAAAGAAAAAAATATGTATGATGTGTGCTGGAAAAACTGTAGATTATAAGGATCCAGAAACATTAAGAAGATATACAAATGAAAAAGGTAAAATCGTTCCAAGAAGAGTAACTGGAAACTGTGCCCTACACCAAAGATATATTTCAAAACAAATAAAAAGAGCACGTGCTATTGCTTTAATGCCTTATTCAAGATAAAAAAAGATGCTAAAAAAGCATCTTTTTTCTTTGAAATAATACTTTGTTTTGTTAGACAAATATATTTATTTATATTATAATAATAATGGGAATTTAGAGGAGGAAATATGGGTATAATTAAAGACAGAAGAAAATTAACAAAAGCAATAAAAAATGCTAAAAATATATTCTTAATGGCTCATAAAGACCTAGATTTAGATGCTTTAGGAAGTTCAATAGGAATGTATTTAATATTAAAAAAAAGAAGGAAGAATTGTTTTATCATAATAGATGATAAAACCCATGAACCTGGAGTAGAAAAAATCTTAAGAGAATTAGAAGGTTGTCTAACAATAATAAAAAGTGAAAAACTAGAAGAATATTTAAATCCTCGAAATAGTAAAAATTTATTAATAATCCTAGATACTAATAAAGCAGAATTAGTTCAAAATCCTGAAGTAATAAAAAAGTTTGAAAAAGTATTAGTAATAGACCATCATGATTTAAGTAAAAAGTCTATTAAAAATGCTATCATGATTAATGATAATAAAGTATCTAGTACTTGTGAAATGATAGCTAGTATTATTGAACATTATGATGTTGAAATAGACTCATATTATGCAACTATACTATTATCAGGAATAGTATTAGATACCAATAATTATACATTAAATACTAATGCTGAAACATATTATATGTCATATTATTTAGCTTCCTTAGGAGCTAGTGCTAAAAAAGTTCAATATTTATTAAAGCAAGATATTGAGGAATATACCGAAAGACAAAAATTATTATCAGAAATTGAAACTATAGATGGAAAAATTGCCTTTACTAAGGCTACTCCACATACTATATATCGAAAAGAAGACTTAGCTAAAGTGGCTGATACCTTATTATTTTTTAATAACATAGAAGCATCGTTTGTATTAGGGAAAATAGGTAAAAACAAAATTGGTTTAAGTGCTAGAAGTTTAGGTAATTATGATATAACAAAAGTACTAGAAAAACTTGGGGGAGGTGGAGATACCTTCAATGGAGCTGCAACTTTTGAAGACACAACAATTAGTAAAGTAGAACAAGAATTAAAAAAAATAATAAAAGAAGAAGGAGAATAGCATGGAAGTAATTTTTATCAAAGATTTGAAAAATCAAGGTAAAAAGGGGCAAATAAAAAATGTAAAAGATGGTTATGCACAAAACTTCTTAATAAAAAATGGATATGCTGTCAAAAAAACAAAAGAAAATTTAGCAAAACTAAATCATGAATTAGCTAAAAAAGAAAAAGAAGATAGAGAAAATAAGAAGACAGCTGAAGAATTAAAAGGAAAACTATCAAAAGAAGTCTTAGAGTTTAAAGTAAAAACAGGAGCAGGAGATAAAGTGTTTGGTAGTATTAGTGTAAAACAAATAAAAGATGAATTACAAAAAAAAGGATATAAAATAGATAAAAGTAAAATAGAATTAGGAAATACCATTTCTTCTTTAGGTTTTCATAATGTAAATATAAATTTATATCCAGAAATAATAGCTACTATCAAAATACATGTTATAAAATAGGAGGTTAGAATATGCCAATAAGAAGTATGCCAAACAATTTAGAAGCAGAAGAATCAGTTATTGGATCATGTTTCTTATCAAAATATGCGCTTCAAAAAGCAGCAGAGAGTCTAACACCTGAATCATTTTATAATGAAAAAAATGGGAAAATTTTTTCAACAATGTTATCTCTTCAAGAAGATAAAACACCAATAGATCTAACAACCGTAACAAGTTATTTAAAAAAAAATAATCAATTAAATGAAGTAGGAGGAGTAGAATACTTAAATGAAGTATTAAATTATGTACCTACAGCTAGTAATATAGATTTCTACATAAAAAGTGTTGAAGAATCAGCTCTTTTAAGAAGTTTAATAGAAACAGCTACTGAAATAGCCTCAGAAGGATACCGAACAGATGAAACAGTAAATGAAATATTGGATAACTCAGAGAAAAAAATCTTAAATATCGTAAAGAACAGAAAAGCAACAGAGTTTAGAACAATAAAAGAAATATTGGCTAAAACACAGTCAGACTTAGAAAGATTATCAGAAAGTAAAGGAGAAATAACTGGTCTAGCAACAGGTTGGTATGATTTTGATAGAGTAACTACAGGGCTACATCCTAATGAATTTATCATTTTAGCAGCTCGTCCAGCAGTTGGAAAAACGGCTTTTGCCTTAAATCTTGCCACCCATGCAGCAATGGAACAAGATAAATCAGTAGCTTTTTTCACACTTGAAATGAGTGCCGAACAACTAGCAATGAGAATATTAGCCTCATTAGGCCAATTAGATGGTTTTAAACTAAAATCCGGGAATCTCTTAAATCAAGATTGGAAAAGAATAAATGAAGCATCAGCTCAATTAGCTAATACTAACTTAGTAATAGATGATACATCAGGGATAACTATTGGTGAAATAAGAGCTAAGTGTCGTAGATTAGCTAGTAGTGAGAATGGTTTAAGCCTTGTAGTAATTGACTATCTTCAATTAATATCGGGTGGAAAAAACTATGGTTCCAATAGACAACAAGAAGTATCAGATATTTCAAGAAGCCTTAAAACATTAGCTTTAGAATTAGAAATACCAATAATAGCTCTGTCTCAATTATCACGTGGAGTAGAATCAAGAGAAGATAAAAGACCAATGATGAGTGATTTACGTGAATCTGGTTCAATAGAACAAGATGCCGATATCGTAATGTTCTTATATCGTGATGACTACTACAACAAAGAAGCAAAAATGGAAGATAATAATAGTGTTATTGAAATAAATATTGCTAAACATCGTAGTGGCCCAACCGCAACTATTGAATTACTCTTCAAGAAAAACACTCAAACATTTTTAAATTTAAGAAAAGAAAGAAAAAATATGGAGGAAAATGCTAGTGAATAAGAATAAAAAAGTAATAATAATTATCATATTAGTTTTCGCAATATGTTTTACTTCAGGTTTCAAAAATGTCTCAAACAATCCTAATACATATTATAGAGTATATTTAGATGGAAAATCTCTAGGAATAATAGAATCAAAAAAATCATTTGAAGAATATGTTGATAAAAAACAAGAGGAAATAAAGAAAAAATATAAAGTAGATAAAGTATATTCTCCCACTAATCTAGATATAGTAAAAGAAAAGACATTTGATACTAAATTAAAAACAAATGAAGAAATATATGAAGAAATAAAGGATAAATCTCCTTTTACAATAGATGGTTATTCTATAAAAGTAAAAGGAATTGATTCTAAAGACAGTGAAGGTAAAACAGTAAAAGGAAAAACAAATACAATTTACGTATTAGATAAAAGTGTATTTACTGAATCAATTGAAAAAACAGCTAAATCTTTTATTCCACCAGAAGAATATGATAAGTATGCTACAGATAGTCAAAAAGAAATAAAGGATACTGGTACAATTATTGATAATATTTATATTAAAAATAAGATAACTATAAAAAAAGATAAAATTCCAGTTGATCAAACAATTTATCAAACCGAAGAAAATTTAAGTAAATATCTTTTGTTTGGAACTACTGAAAAACAAGCAACTTATACTATTCAAGATGGTGATACTATTAGTGATATAGCTTTTAATAATAAAATATCAGTAGAAGAATTCCTAATAGCTAATCCAAATCTTCAAGATGAAAATAGTTTATTATCACCAGGACAAGAAGTAACATTAGGAATATTAAAACCACAAGTAAGTATAGTTGAAGAAGATCATGTAGTAAAAGATGAAGAACAGAATTATTCTACAAAGATTGAAGAAGATCCAAATCAATATACAAGTTATTCACAAGTAAAACAAGAAGGAGTAAAAGGATTGAATCGAGTTACACAAAAAGTCCAAAAGGTAAATGGTGAAACAGTATCACTAGTAAGCTTATCTCAAGAAGTATTAAAAGAACCAACAGAAGAAATTATCGTCAAAGGAACTAAAGTTGGCGGTGGTTACGGTGGCTGGAGCGGTGGTTACGGTGATGTAATCATTAGTAAAGGAATGTTTGGTTGGCCAGCTACTTGTTCAACAGTTTCTTCTGGATTTGGTTGGCGTTGGGGAACTCTTCATGATGGAACTGATATAGCAGGATGTGGATATGGTTCAAATATATTTGCTGCTGAGTCTGGAGAAGTAGTAACTGTGGGATATAAATATGATAATGGACAATATATTACAATAAGACATGACAATGGTTATTATACAATGTATGCTCATCTATGTAGTGGATGTACATACGTAAAACAAGGTGAAAGAGTTCAAAGAGGACAACCTATAGGTGGTATGGGACAAACAGGTTTTGCGACAGGAGTTCACTTACATTATGCAATTTGGACTGGACCACCATATGCAGGAGGAACAGCGTTAAACGCTATGAATTTCTATTAAAATGAAAGTAAAAACAATAGCCAGTGGCTCAAAAGGAAATTGTACTATCATATTATGTGATAAAACAAATATAATTATAGATATGGGAATTTCCTACTTAACTTTGAAAAAAAGTTTAGCAGAAAATTCCCTTTCTTTTAGTGATTTTTCTGGATTATTAATAACCCATTGTCATAAAGATCATACTAAGGGTATTCCAACTTTAATAAAGAATACTAATCTAAAAGTGTATATTCCAGAAGAAATGTATGATAGTCTAAAAGATATTGTCCCATATTCAAGATGTGAATTTATTGATGACAAATTCTCAATAAATGACATAAACATAGAATTAATTCATACTTCCCATGATGCTCCATATTCAGTAGGCTTTATTATTAACCATCAAAACAAAAGTCTAGCATATGTAACTGACACGGGTTACTTAAATAGAAAATACTTAGCAAAAATGGTTAGTAAAGATGCCTATATTATCGAAAGTAATCATGATGAAATAATGCTAATGGATGGTCCTTATCCCAGATTCTTAAAAGAAAGAGTAATTAGTGATAAAGGACATTTA
>CALCBO010000010.1 GCA_937897245.1 uncultured Caryophanales bacterium
GCTGGTCTATCAGTTGCTAGTAAAAGTCCTGAAACTATACTATTAGTAAAACAAGCTCTTCAAAATAATTATATAAAGTTAAGAGATACTAATGATATTATTGGTATAGAAATCTGTGGAGCAATCAAAAATGTTATTGCCTTAGCTGCTGGAATGTTAGAAGGCCTAAAAGCTAATGAATCAACTAAAGCAATGTTAATAGCCGAAGCAATTCATGATATGGAAGCTATTCTAGATGCCTTTGATTGTAATAAAAGAACAGTTCTATCATATGCCGGAATAGGTGATTTATTATTAACTTGTACTTCATCAAAAAGTAGAAACTTTACTTTTGGTAAACTAATTGGAGAAAGACCTCCTCAAGAAGTAATAGATAATTACCTAAAAGAAACAACAGTTGAAGGATACTATACCTTAGAATCAATCTATCAATTATTAAAGAATAAAGAAGTAACTATACCAATTATAGATTTAATATATGAAATAGCTGTTAATGGTAAAAATCCAGAATTATTACTTGTATTTTTGGTATTTAAATCTTAAAGTATACATGATATACTCATTGTAAGAGAGGAGTAGAGTATGGGTAAAATAATGAGAAAGTTTTTAAAGTCATCAATAATTAGTTCAATAGCTTTAGCTATTTTAGGAGTATTATTATTCTTTCAATCTGAATTAACTCTAATATCTATATCATATATAATTGGAGGAATACTAGTAGCAATTGGTGTTTTAGGAATTTTAAAATATATAGGTAAATCTGAAAAAAATGAATTAGATATTGTATATGGAATTGTAACTGTAATTCTAGGAATAATTATAATTAGTAATCCTAAAGCTATAGGTAGTATCATTCCTTTTATAATTGGTTTTGTCATTGTTATAAATAGTGCTTTGAAATTACAATATGGTTTTGAATTAAAAAAAGCAAAGAACAACTTGTGGAAATCAACAATTATTTTATCTATTGTTACTGTAATAGTTGGAGTATTACTAATTTTTAATCCATTCAAAGGAGCAGAAATAATAACTAAGATAGTTGGAGCATTAATATTTACTTATTCAATTATTGATATTATAACTACATTAACAATAAGAGGAACTATTAAAGAAATATATAAAGAAATAGAAGATAGTATTTCTGAAGCAGAAGTTGTTGAAGAAAAAGCTGTTGATAAAAAAAGTGAAAAGAATTCAAAGGAGGAAGAAAAATGATAGCACAGATTTATCCTCAAATTTTAGGTATTATGGATACTCTAAATGATATGAATGATAAATTAAATGATTGGGCTGGTGGTCATATGGACAATGTTGCTGTTGGAACAGCAGTCTTAGGAGTCATAATTGTTATTTCTTTTTGGGGAATTAATACTTTAAATAAACGATAAAAGCCAAAATGGCTTTTTTCTTTTCGAATTTTGTTGTATAATAGACTCGAGGTATAAAAAACATGGATGTTGAAAAATTAGAAATTGGAAGGAAGTATGAAATCCACGGATATAAACACGATGGTAATATTCATCGATCGTGGGATGAAGCGGTACTCTTAGAAATCCATGACAACTATCTAATTTTTGGAAATGAAAAAACAAAAGTAACAGAATCAGATGGAAGAACATGGAGAACTAAAGAACCAGCCGTTCTGTATTTCTTCTACAACAATTGGTATAATATCATAGGACAATATAAGAAAATAGGAGTGTACTATTATTGTAATATGGCATCACCATTTATTATAGAAGAGAATACAATTAAGTATATAGATTATGATTTAGACCTCAGAGTATTTCCAGATGGAAGTTTTAAAGTTCTTGATAGAGGAGAATATAAATATCATAAAAAGATTATGAACTATCCAGAAGAAATAGATACCATATTAAAATATGAACTTACAAATCTAATCAATATGGTTAGAAATAAAGAGAATGCTTTTCAAAAAAATGAGGTTGAAAAATACTGTAATCTGTACAATAAAATCAAGGATCAAAAAAAATAATCCTTTTTTTTTATGAAATTTTAAAAAAATTTAAAAAAAGTATTTACAAATAAAAAAAAATCATTATAATACTAAAAAGAACGCAGGAAAAATCAAGTTTTTGAAAAAAGCTTGAAATAGTTGAAAAATTTGTAAAAAAAAGTATTGACTTTAAATTCTGGGTTTGATATATTATTGGTGCAGCTCGAAAAGAGCGCAATGATCTTTGAAAACTAAGCAAAACGTCAATTTTGAGTAGCTAGGAAAAATTGAAAAAAAACAAACTAAAATAAATTTTTATTGAGAGTTTGATCCTGGCTCAGGATGAACGCTGGCGGCATGCCTAAGACATGCAAGTCGAACGAAGTGGCCCAATGAAGAATGCGAGCTTGCTCAAATTTGGATTTGGATTCCCACTTAGTGGCGCAAGGGTGAGTAACACGTGGGTAATCTACCTTTGAGTCTGGAATAACAGTTAGAAATGATTGCTAATGCCGGATTATATATAGGATGATACGTATTCCTATATTAAAAGGAGC
>CALCBO010000011.1 GCA_937897245.1 uncultured Caryophanales bacterium
GACATTGCGACATCTGGATGAGAATCAATTACATTTTCTATATTATTTGGATATACACAATAACCTGATGTAATAATCATTCTCTTTAATCTACCTTTAAAATAAACAAATCCATCGGAATCCATTAATCCTTGATCACCTGTATGTAACCAAATTCTTCCATCTTTATGTTTTCTAAGAGTTTGTTTTGTTTCTTTCTTATTACGCATATATCCTGCCATAACAGTAGGACCAGTAATAACTATTTCTCCCTCTGTTCCATATGGTACCTCAACTTCAGTACCATCTTCTACTATCTTATAATACATATCAGGATAAGGGATCCCAATACTTCCTTCACGATAATTATTAAGTGGTGTAAAACAACTAGCCGCACAACATTCAGTTAAACCATATCCCTCTCTAATAGTAGTAGGAGAATGATGATTCTTTAACCACTCATCAAACTTTTTCTTTAACTCAACTGATAAAGAATCTCCACCAGAAATAACACAAGTAACATAATTAAGTTTCATATGATTAAAATTCTTATTACTAGTCATTGCTTCAAATAAAGTAGGAACACCTACAATAACATTAGGTTCATATTTCTTTATAACTTTATCAAAACTTTTAGCATTAAACTGTGGAAGTAAAATACTAGTACCCCCAAAGTACTGCACACAATGAATACATACAGATAAACCAAATCCATGAAATATTGGCATAATAGCTAATACTTTATCTTTATCTTTTAAACAAGCAACATGTTCAAAATTCTGCATAGCTGAAGCATTCAAATTTAAATTAGTTAATCTAACACCCTTAGGAGTACCTGTAGTACCCCCAGAATATAAAATAGCTGCAATATCTTTACCTTTAAAATCATCATCTATTTCTTTAGTATATTCTTTACCTAATCTTAAAAAATCTTTCCAACTCATCTTTTTATCATTATGAGTAAAAGCCTCACCATTTAAATAACTCTTAGGTTTAAAAGACTTAATAGCTTGAGGTACAGTAGTAGCTGCATATAAAGATTTAATAAGTGGAGGCATAGACTCTCCTACTCCTACAGTAATAACTTTACGTACTTTTGTCTCATCTAATATTTTATCTACTTTATCCATTGTAAAATCTACTGTAATAAACCATTCAGTTTTAGATAAATTTAAATAATGTTTAATCTCATTCTCTGCTGATAAAGGATGTATCATCGAAGCAATAGCCCCTATCTTATTAGCTGCATAAAAAGAAATAATCCCCTCAGGAGTATTAGGCATACAAATAGAAACAACATCTCTATGTCTAACTCCTATAGCTTTCATACTACGAGCAACTTCATCTATTTGTTTTAAAAACTCATGATAAGTCTTTTGATTACCATAATAATTATAACTAATATTATTTAAATGTTTACTCGCCGTATACTCAATTAATTTATATGCTGAAAAGTCAGGATATTCTAAATGTTCTTTCTCTCCATTATAAAACTTACGCCAAGGCGCTTTAATACTTTTCATAAAACTCACCTCTACCATTATACAATAATTATTATTATTAATCAAAAAAAGAAATCAATCTTTCTTATCAAATAATTCTTTAACTATTAAATCCTTTGAATGTAAATTATTGTTTTTACCTAATAATAAATTCTCATAAAATTTAACTAAATAACTACTATCTTCTTTTATTTTTAAATAATTATTATAATAATTACTTCTTACTAAAGCATTTCTAAAATATACTGATTTATCTTTAAATAATGTATTATCTACACTATAACCTAAACTAATTAAATATTTTTCAATAAATAATGCTGTTGTTCTAGTATTACCTTCTCTAAAAGGATGTACTTGCCATATATTTGATGAGAATTTAGTTATATTATTAATAACTTCAACTATATTCATCTCTTTATAATTCTTTTCTTTTTCTAATGAAATATCATATTCTAGTGACTCACTTAGAGTTCTACAATCACCATAAGCTACTGAATCATTATTTAATATTTTCTCATGCTTAGAAAAATCAATTTTTCTAAATTCACCTGCAAAATCATAAACATCTTGAAACAAAAATTTATGAATATCTTTTAGATAGTCTACTGATAATTCAAATTTATCCTCATTCAATAATTCAACAATTCTAGTAGATACAAAATCACATTCTAATTCATTATAATTTATTTCATTTTTATTTTCTTTTTCTACATAATACTTTCTTAATTCTGTTTCTACTTCTTCTATAGTTAAATTACCCTCTACATTTTCTTCCAACAAGTTTTCTAAGTATTTAGAGGGTTTTAAATTATCTACTTCTTGAAGACCTATAGCCATATCCCATTGTAGTTGTTTTATATAATTAATGGACCTATATTCTTCTTCATATTCATTAACACTTGAATCTAATTTTTTTTCACTCATAATATATATTACCTAACTATTTATAATTATACAATTATTATAAATTCAACTTATATATTTTTTTTACTTCTTCTATATCATGTTGTTTTTTTTCTTCATCTAAAAATTTCTTATACTCTTCTTCTGCTTCTAAATATTGTTCTCTATATTCATCTCTATACATTCTTCTTAAATCATTTAAATAATACCTACGTAAATTATCACAAACACCCCTATAACATATACTTAACTTATCTTTTATATTTTGAATACCACTTCTATATATATGTAATAAATGATAATCTTTTATTACTTCCATATCTTTTACTGATATTCTTATAGGATAATTAACTGCCTCTAAATAATCATCAAAATTAACTTTAGAATAATCTACTCTTTCTCCCTCTCTATAAAATCCAATATTAATCTCTTTATCTAAATATATATCTACTGGTACTAATATCAAACTGTCTAGAAAACATCTATAAAAATTATATCTTTCATTATTATAATTTATAATTCCAAAATTTTCAGTTTTATCAGGAAATCTATATATCTGATCAACATTTTCTAAATATTTATTATGAATA
>CALCBO010000012.1 GCA_937897245.1 uncultured Caryophanales bacterium
CGTATGCATCTTCAATTAGTGAATTAGCAGCATCTAAGTATAATGATTCTTTACCAAAACGTTTTTCATAAACATTTCTTGGAACTTTTCCTTTACGAAAACCATCGACTTTTACTGTTTTTTGTCTTTCTTTGAATGCTTTATCATTAGCTTCTTTCCAAGCGTCTCCTTCTATTTTAATATTAACTTCATGTATATTTTTCTTTTCTTTTTTTGCCATACTTATCCCTCCAACGACTTATATTATACAGGATATTATGGAATAAAACAACTTTTTTTTCAAAAATAAAAGGACTTCCCTTTTAAGTCCCTTGCTAGTTTTCTAAAGTGCTTAATTGTACTGATTTTAGACCATAATCTCCACCACTATTTTTACTAAATGTGTATGTTGTTACAGGGATTTTTTCTGATATTAGTTGATATGCAGTATCAAAATCAGTATCTTCTTCAGTATGAAGTAGTTTTTCATTATAATTGAAATTACCATAGAAATCCACTCTTGGACCACATGTTCCTCCACATGTTCCAGCTGATACTATTTTTGTATTAATGGTATATGTTTCAGTTAATTTATTATATATTGCATCTACAAAATATGCTTTATTTCTGTCAGAATTATGTCCATCATGACCGTGATTTCCTGTAATAGTAAAATCATTATTTTCAGCATTGTATTGATATAATACCCCATCATCTACATGACAATTAATATTTTCCAATTTATATTGATAGTCAGAGCCAAAGTAATCTACCAATGTATCAACAATTTTATCAGCATCTATTGATGAAATCATGCCTTGAGTTCCTAATCCTCTTACCGCAATCAATTCGCTAATTTCTAAGATAACTTGATTAGGAATATCTTTGATATCAATAAACGGGTAATCTTCTGTCATATATATATTAATAGTATTTATTTTTCTCATTAAACTAGACACATCTTTTTCCTGCACATTTATAACTATTTTTTCTTCTTCTTTTTCTTCTTTTATTATCTCGGTTGAATCTGTTTTACTTATTGGGCTTTCATGTGTATTCATTTTGTCATAGATAATATAGCCTATAGTTGCGGATAAACTTAATAATAAGAATATATTAATTACTACCAACCCTTTATTTTTCATTGTATTCTCCCTTCTTATCATGCTTATTATTTATTAGTACTATTTTTTTGTTTTAATATATAATTATATGAATCACGCATCATTTCCTCAATTCCATATTCTGCTTTCCAACCTAATTCTTTATAAGCTTTTTGGGCATCAGCATAAACGCAAGCAATATCTCCTGGTCTTCTTTCTACAATTTTATATGGTACTTTTACCTTATTAACTTTTTCAAAAGATTTCACCATATCTAATACACTGTAACCTACTCCAGTACCTAAATTAAAATAATCAATTCCTTTAATATTTGATATTTTTTCTAAAGCTTTTAGATGACCTTTGGCTAAATCTACAACATGAATATAATCTCTCACACCAGTTCCATCAGGAGTATCATAATCATCTCCAAAAATACTTAGTATTTCTAGTTCACCACTAGCTACTCGAACAATGTATGGCATTAAATTGTTTGGTATTCCTTTTGGATTTTCACCAATTAAACCTGATGGGTGAGCTCCGATTGGATTGAAATATCTTAAAACAATAGCTTTAAAATTAGTGTTTGATATTGAAATATCCGCTAATATTTTTTCAATCATAAGTTTACTTGTACCATATGGATTAGTGGTGCCACCTACTTGACAATCTTCAGTTATAGGAAGTTTTTCAGGATTACCATAGACAGTAGCTGAAGATGAAAAAATTATATTATAACAATTATATTTCAACATTACTTTACATAAATGAAGTGTTGATACTAAGTTGTTTTCATAATACATTATTGGTTTTTCAACTGACTCTCCAACAGCTTTGTAGCCAGCAAAGTGAATGACAGCATCAATTTTGTGATCTTTAAATATCTTTTCTAAAATTTCTTCATTACATACATCTTCCTCATAATAAATAAAATTCTTGTTGGTTATTTCCTTTATCTTATCTATAATATCCAAACTAGAATTGGATAAATCATCTATTACTATTACCTCATAATTATTATTTAATAATTCTATTACAGTGTGACTACCAATAAATCCTAGTCCACCAGTTACTAATATTTTCATTTTTACTCTCCTTCTTTTTGATATATTTCTCGATATTCATCTAAGACATATAACATTTCTCTAGCAATTTTTTTATCTATACTACCATTTTTTTGAGATTTTTGCAAAAAGGATTTTAATTTGGTGAATTTAATATAAAATAAGTTAAAATCTGTAGCTAATTCTAATTCATCATAATGAGTTTTAGAGTAATCTGGTTCTTCATCTGTAAAGAAACGATAGTAATAGATAGAGTTAATTACTTTTTTGCCAGTTCCAAAATAATTATTATCATAAGTGGTTATACATAAAAAAGGAGGTTCTTTTATTTCTAATTGAATTCCTGTTTCTTCTTTAATTTCTCTTATTATACATTCATCTCTAGTTTCATTTTTTTCGGTATGACCCCCAGGAAATTGGTAAGTATTATTATTATGTGCTAATAGTATTTTTCCTTGAGAGTTAATTATAAGCCCTTTTACTCTGGTTACTTTTTTCTCCATTTCTGATTCATCTAATGTGTGATCATTAATTATTATTTCTTTCATGTTATCATTCCTTCTATTATAAGTATCTTTCCCAACGTTCTACAGTATAAGGGCTAACTGAATTTAAAACAGTTTCCATTGTTATTGCCATTCTATTGGCTTTATTCCAAACGTAAGTACCTTGATTTAGGCAGCTAGCTTTAGAATCAGCCATCATATATTCAAAAGTAGAAGCTCGATCTTCTGTTGGAGCTGTTTGAGCATAATTATTTACAAATGGTGCATCTTGTGAAAAGGTAACAGCATATGATAAATTTCCATCTATTACTCCCCATCCTTGGAAAGTATTAGGATTTAATGAATCCCAGTTATTAAAGTTTTGTCCTTTTTTAAAGATATATCTTTCTATATAATGATATGATTCATGATAAAAAGACTCTTCAAAAGGATGAATAGCGGCAATGGAAATATTAGCATAACTAAAACTTGAATCAGTTACACCAGTTACACTAGGTTCAGAGTATTGTGAAATTAAAATTATAGTTAAAGGTATGCCCCCATTTTTTATTTCTTGAAATAACCCTTTTGGATATTGACTTAGAGTATCTCTTAAACGATTTAGTTGACTATTAATAGTAGTTGAATTATCTATAGGAACAGTACCTAAACCAGCTACTGTATAACCAGCTGCTTCATTTCCATATTTAATATTTACGCCAAAAGTATTTTGAATACTGTTTCGAAGATTATTATTTTGTTCATCTATTGTCTGTACTTCTGGTGCTTGTGGACGTGGTGTACTATTTTCAATTACTTGACTTCCATTATTCTGAGCAGTATTTTGTGAGTTATTTTGGGGAGTGGTGGAAGAAGGTTTTTCTTCTTTCGAATCTTCTTTAATTGTATTACCTGGTACTATTTGACTTCCATCTATGGTGGTAATTGATATTATAGGGTCATCATCAACAAGTTCAACATCTTTGACAGGGTCAATGAATCTTATTGAATGAAATACGGTTGATAAAACACCATACAAAAATAATGTTATTGAAATTACAACGAATATTTTTGCATAATATCTGGTTTTTTTTCTCTTCTTATGCATAATTAATACTCCCTTCAATAACATTATTACTCTTTTTTAATTATTATTAAGCTGCTTTATTAGACATTGTTTTACTTAAAACACTGATTTTTTCGGATAGTTCTTCAGCTTCCTTAGTTTTTCCTTGTTCATAAAGAATGGGTAACTGATTTACCATTTCTTCTACTTGTTGCTCTAGTGTAAGTTCTTTTTCAGGGGAAGTTGATTTTATGTTGTTAAATAATACTTCTTGTTTTTTCTTTGAATCTCTTAGTTTTCTTGATTGTTCTTGACTCACTAAAATGGCTTTATCAGCTTGGGTAGTAGTTTTTTCAAACGAAATAACTCTGGTTTCTGTTTGTTCTGTTTTTTCAATATTTTGTTCATCAATAACAGTAGGTAAAACTATTGATTTTTCTTCTTTTTCTTTTGAATCTTTTTTCATTATAACAATATCATTATTACCTATTATGAATAACACTTCTTTATTATCATGATGACAAATTGATATAACATTTCCACCATTCGAATCATATTTCATCATTTTTTCTTTGACTTGATTTCTGTCAGAGAGATTATATTCCATAAGAATTCTTGATTCAAATGTATCGATTTCAAC
>CALCBO010000013.1 GCA_937897245.1 uncultured Caryophanales bacterium
ATTGCGATTCATTTGACATAGTTTTTGGTCTACCAACACTACTTGACAAAGAACCGAAAAATGAGCATAATAATTATTAGTTTGCTCATTCTATGATTATAATCAATTGTTTTATAACTTATAGCTGATTGCTATACCATCACCTACATCTAAGAAAGTAGTTTCATACTTTTCATTTTGCTCTAGGAAAGTATGATAATCTTTTACTTTCTTTACTAATTGTCTAAGATTTCTACTTTCTATTTCTTCAGGATTCTTTTTAACTAAACCATGAAAATTCATATTATCAGTGATAATTGTACCTCCAGGTTTTAGATTAGATTCAAATCTTTCAAAAAATCTTCTATTCTGAGCTTTAGCTGCATCAATAAATATTAAATCATATATTTCATCTACTCTAGTTTCTAAAGCATCATGGTAAATTAAAGTAATTCTATTTTCTAGACCTAATTTTTTGATATTTTTTAATGCTTCTAAGTATCTTTTTTCATCTCTTTCAATGGTGGTAACGGTGATACTTGGATCAACATTACACATCATAATTGCCGAATAGGCTATGGCAGTTCCTATTTCGAGGATTTTTTTTACATTATTCTTCCTGATAAAATCAGTGAGAAAGTTAATTCCACCATCAGTCATAATAGGAATATTATTTAATTCTGCATAATCTTTTATTTGTTTTATCATATTTTCATTAAGCATTTTTTCACCTACCAAATCCAATTTCCTTTTTCTTTTATTTCAGCTATTTTTCTTTCATGTTCTTTCATTGTTTTAGAAAAATATATTTCTCCATTTTTGTCAGCTACAAAGAATAAATCATCATTGTCAGTTGGAAATATACTAGCTTCAATACTTGATTCACTAACATTACAGATTGGCCCCACTGGCATCTTACTTATCATTGAATTTGAACGTGTATTATATCCATTTACACTTGCGAATTGTTCTGTAGTAAGATCTTTATTCATTGGAACTTGTAGGCCATAATATGTAGTAACATCACTACCCAAATTATATCCACTAGCAATTCTATTTTCAAATACTTGAACAATCATTTTACGATTCTCAGTATTAGTTCCTTCTAACTCAACAAGAGAAGCCATAGTTAAGTAGTAATGAACATCGTGCTTAACCATTTGTTCTTTATATTTAGATATTCTTTTATCCATAGTCTTTAACATTCTATCAATAATATCTTTTATTTCAACATTTTTATCATCAAAGTGATAAGTATCTGGTGCTAAATATCCTTCTAATGGATAATAGATATTTTCATTTAAAATAACATCAGTTAAAAACCAGTAATTCGCAATAAGACTACTAATATATTCCTTATCTTTCATGATAGTTATAACTTCTTCTTCAGTATGATTAGTATTACTAGCTATGGTTTTAGCATAATCAGTTATTCTTTCTCCCTCTTTAAAAGTTAATTTAACCATGTTAGGATTATAGGTACTTCCTTTTTCTAAAGTTCTAATTATTTCATTTAGATTCATACTTCTATTAAACTTATAAGTAGCAGCTTTAAGAGAAGATACTTTTCCAAATTTAGTATAAACACTAAATAAAAATGCACTTCTAATTAATTTTTTTTCTTGTAAAATATTACCAATTTCCCTAGTTGAAGTACCTGAATCAATTGATACTTCTATTTCCTTTGTATTTCCTCTATCAACTGGGCCAGTTAGATAAAGCCAACTTCCCCCTATAATAATTAAGAATAATGCCACAATAATCATTATTATTAATAGTGGCTTTGGTTTAGTTTTTACTGCCATATTACCTCCAGAGAAAAATAAAGAGCTATTGCTCATTATCTTCAGTTTGATTTTTTTTGTTTCTTACTTCTTCTTGTAATGTATCTAGGATAGTTTCAATTACTTTCCATTCTTTTTCTGTTTCAATTGCTTCTAATTTACTTTGTGGATCATTAGGATCATAAATTGAAGCATATACTTCAATATTTCCAGTTTCATCTTTGTGATTATCTGTGTATACTATGTAATTTTTTCCTGTCTCTTCACTTTCAAATGTAAATAATACATCATAAACAACTTCATTTCCATTTTCATCTATCATTGAAAAAGTATTTTTTTTCATTTATTATCACTCCTATCTAAAAATGATTGTAATATTATGGTTGCGGCTAAACTATCAACTACTTTTTTACGACTTTTACGACTGATATTTCCAGTTATTAAAACATTATTGGCACTTACGGTACTTAGTCTTTCATCTTGTAAATATATAGGGATTTTTAGATTATCTTCTAATTTTTGTTTAAATTCAAGACTTAGTTCACCTTTAGGACCAATAGTATTATTCATATTTTTAGGAAAACCTAAGACAATTCCATCTATTTCTAGTTCTTTAACTAAACTCTTTACTTCTTCTATTAATCTATCATATTCTTCTTGATGATTAATAGTTTTATAACTACTCGCAATAAAACCTGTTTTATCACTAATAGCTACTCCTAAGGTTCTACTTCCTAAATCTAATCCTAAATATCTCATTTGTTTTGTTTTTGAAACTCCAATAATAATATTTCAACTATTTTAGCACGATCAATTTCTTGTATTTTACTACGGGCATCTTTATAACTCGAAATATAGCCAGGATCTCCACTTATTAAATAACCAACAATTTGATTGGTTGGATTATATCCACGCTCTTCTAGTGAAGAAAATACTTCTTTTAAAGTTATTCTTGTCTTTTCTGAATCTATTTCTCGTAAATCAAATAAGCTAGTTTGTTCTTGTGGCATAATATCACCTCTTCATTATATCATTATTTTATCATTTATCTTTTTTTAAAACAACCTTTTATTCTATCTGGCACTATAGACAAATGCAATATAGATTACAAATGCTGTGAATAAT
>CALCBO010000014.1 GCA_937897245.1 uncultured Caryophanales bacterium
ACTTTAATAGTTTTTCAAATGCATTTGCATTTAATATTGTATTAGATATAAATTTACCTTCATAGAAATTAGCCCAATTATTAAACACACATGGTGCATTTTTAGCTTTTTCAAATTCTTCTTTATAGAAAACATCTTTAGCACTATTAAAACCTAAAATCGCTGTTACTTTAACTCCCTTAGAAATCAAATGTTTTGCAGTTGAATACATAGGTGGTACACCTAATCCTCCACCAATAACAACAGCTTCATCGCCTTCTAAATCAATAAAACCATTACCCAACCCAACTAAACAATCTAATTCATCATTAATTTCTTTAGTCGCTAAAATCTTTGTACCTTCTCCCACAACTCTAAAAATAATTCTGATATGATTTTCATCATAATCACAGATACTCATAGGTCTTCTTAAATAAGGCTGTAAAGTATCACTAACCTTAATATTAATAAATTGACCTGGAGCAGTTATAAAAGATGCCGCAGAACCTTCTAATACCATTTCATAAACATCTTTTACTAATTCTTTTTTCGAAATAATTTTCATCATTCCTTGATAATTAGCCATTTCTATTCCTCCATTCTTACATTTATTCGTCACTTTTAGGAAACATATATTTTCCTAAAATATCTTGTTAACTTATTAGTCTTTCTTCAATTATATCTTTTACTCAAATAACAAATATATAAATTATTAGTTCTTCTTTTTCTTCATTCTTTAAACAGATAACAACGTCAATATATCAAAATCTACTATTTTTTATATTTATTTTTCAAAGCCATAGCCACACATTCTGGAACCAATGCATCCACACCACGATGATGTGAAGCCATTTCCTTAACAGCTGATGAAGAAATAAATGAATGATTTGGTCTTGTCATTAAGAAAACCATCTCAATAGAATCATCTAAATATTGATTAGAAAAGGCAAGCTGCAATTCATATTCAAAATCCATTGTTGCCCTTAAACCTCTCACTAATATTCCAGCCCCCACTTTTTTAGCATATTCAACTGATAATTCATGACTAGCATCCACAATAACATTGTCAAAGTTTTTTGTGGCTTCTTTCAATAATTCAAGCCTTTCTTCTAATGTAAATAAAGTTTTCTTATTTGGGTTATCAAAAATAGTCACATATAATTTATCATACATCTGACTAGCTCTTTCAATAATATCCAAATGACCATTTGTTACTGGATCAAAAGTTCCAGCATAAACTGCATTTAATTTCATAACTTACCTCTCATATTTAATAATTTGAAGAACAGTAATACCATATTTATTCTCTTTCTTTAAATATAATGGTTCTTCAACTTCAATAGCTTCTTCTAACAAATCTTCAACAACGATAATACATCCATCATTTAGCATATTCTCATTTTTTAAGAATTCAATAATATCTTTATTGATTTTTAATCCATAAGGCGGATCCAATAATACCAAATCAAAATGAAGATGTTCTTCCTTAAATTGATTTAAAGCTTTTTTATAATCCATCTTATACAAATGACATTGATTTTCAATTTTAAGCATTGAAACATTCTCTCTTATAGTAGAAAAGGCTTTATACTGATGATCAACACTATATAATTCATTCATACCTCTAGAAATAGCCTCTATCCCTAATCCTCCACTACCTGCAAACAAATCAAGACAAACACCACCATCAAAATAAGGACCTATCATATTAAATAAGTTCTCTTTATTTTTGTCGGTTGTAGGTCTTGTTTTTTTAGAATCAACACTCTTTAATTGTCTACTACGAAATTTACCAGCTACAACTCTCATAAATACTCCTACAATAAATATCTATCAAATAATAATTCATCTGATATTCCACTAAAAATAATTTTAGTAACTTCTTCTAATAATCCATTTAATTCATAATATTTTGTATAATATTCCTGAATAATTTGATTGTTAGAAATTTGCTTTTTTATCTCTATATATTCTTTTTTTGAAGAAGAAATATCAGTATATTTTTCATATTGTTTTAATTTAAAATAATCATGACTAATATTCTGATATTTCTTTAATAGTTGATTTATATCTTCTTTTTCCAACTGTTTTTTTGCTTCTATATAAGCTTTATATTTTTCATCATTACAGATACATTCATTTAAATCATTTAATAATGTAAACATAATTTCTCCTATAATAACATATCAATCATCGATATCATTAAGCCAATTTTTTCAATACGATCCGCTAATGTCAATTTATTTTCTATTTTATACTGTTCATATACATCTTTATAACATTCAGGATATCTTGACAACAATAAATACCATTTTGGATGAAAACGCAAATATAACTTCATATTCTCATCAATCATCATACCACTGTCTAGGCTTGTCTTCTTTCGCAACTAAACCATTAACCAACTCTAGTATCTTTTGAATCCCGTCAAAACTTTTAGACAAAGCATTCAAATCAACATTTTTAACAATTTCTAACAAAGAAGAAACATCAAAAGCCGACTTCTGATAAGGTAACCAGAATTTGTCATTTTCACCATAAACATCATAAATTTCATATAACTGTTGCCAAGTATATCGCCCTTTAGAGACTTCCTCCCTAATTGAAGGAATCGTACGCATAAAGGCTTTAAATTCATCAATCTTGTTCATATTCTCACCTATAATTAGAATATGCGAAAAGATTATAACTGTTCTTTTAATTTATCCTTATTATATTTTGCAATAATAGCTTGTCCTATTCCAATTGCCATCATCGAAGCCAATGTAGATGAACCACCTAAAGATACCATCAATAAAGGAACCCCAGTCATTGGAATAAAACCAGAAACACCACCTACATTAATTAAAATATGAGCAAAAAAATAAGTGGCTATTCCATATAATATTAATTTACTCTTAGTTTCTTTTATTTTTTGTCCATAAGTAAACATCTTAAATATGATAATACAATAAGGTACGATTACAAACACCAAAAAACCTACCACACCTAATTCTTCAACAATAATTGAAGAAATAAAATCATTTTGAGATTCTGCTATATAACCAAACTTCTGTGTAGAAGCTCCAAAACCTTTACCGAACAATCCACCTTGTGCAAAAGCAATAAGGCCATTTGCAAGCTGAAAGCTTCCGTTATAATAGTATTCACTATTAGCAGGATCTAACCAGATTAAAAAACGTCTTAATTGATGTGGTTCAAACACAAAATTGGCACAGATCAGAATTAATACAAAACATATCGCTATAACAAAAATAGAAAACTTCTTCATTTTTGAATAATATCTTATTGGTGTACAATAAAATACAAATAAACATATCATTGCTAAAATAATAGCTGAACCCAAGTCATCCTGTACAAATCCACCAATACCAAAAGCTACAAAAATCGCAATAACAGGAATAAAAAAACAATATACCATTTTTCTTGTTTTCATTTTCTCTCTTTTATCTTTGCTCATTGATTTAGGAATTATACATATTTCAGGTAATTCACCAAATTGAAAAGATAAGAATAAAATCATTGCTATTTTCATAAATTCTATTGGCTGTAAAGTAAACGGGCCAATTGGTATCCATGAAGCAGATCCTTTTCTTGAACTAAAAAGCAAGCAAGACAACATCAATACTAAAGATATAAAATACACAACCCATACTGACTTTTCAGTTACCCATTTTGTTTTAAAACATCTCGCTAAAAAGACCATACAACAATATCCCAAGCAAACAAATATACCTTGCTTAATCATATTTACTGTTGCATAGGTAGAACCATATTTAGCACTGCTTCCTATAGACGCACTACCAATCATAATAATACCAAAAACAGTCAA
>CALCBO010000015.1 GCA_937897245.1 uncultured Caryophanales bacterium
AATATTGCAGAATCCCGGTAATTTATACAAAGAACACAGCTTGAGGGATAATTCTATAAGCTTTTCATCATATACAATTTGACTTCTATAAGCTGTACCGTCTTTTACCTCTAATGATTTTCTTGGAACAATTAAATGCGGAATCCCATTCTCATCAGATAGGACATCCACGACATATATTTCTCCCTCGATATATGGTTGTATAAAATAATCAGAGTTAAAATAATTTTCAATAAATTTTTCTTTTGATAAATCTACAATATAAATACCCTTACTGCTTACAGATACTCTTTTTCGAAATATCACTTTCTTTTCATTACGTAAATCAGTTATTACTGGGGGAACACAAAATCCTTGTTTTTCTAGTCTTTCAGTACTTAGTAATTTATCCTTGAAGAAACGCACGATTTTTTCTTCGGCAACGTAAAATGGAACTCTAATGTATTCTTTATATTTGGAGAGGAATAGTGCCTCAGCATCCGATGCTGGTATTAATAAATCAATTTTCTCTATTGAACAGCTTTCTATATCAATCTGTAACTCAGGTGATAATCCCCCTAATTTTTGGTTAAGCAAAGACAAAATAACAAATATTTTTCCTTGAAAAATTCCTTGAGAAATTCCTTGTGCCATTCCACGTTCCATTCCTTGTCGTAATCCACGTTGTAAACCTTTTTGTAAACCTTTTTCATTTGCTTCCTTGGTTACTCTTTCTACAAATATATCCCACGATCTACACATATCTATCTCCTCGCTTTCTTCTTCTCTTATAACATTGACTAATCCTTTCATTCCAGTTATTGTAGCAATAAGAATTGCTACTTCTCTAGAAACTCTCATTTCTCTTATTTTTTCAATATCACCTTTTACCTCGTATACTTTCACTATTCCATCAAACAAATCTCGATTGTCCTTATTTTTGAATAATGATGTATCTATCTTTTTAATATCAACTACTCTTGTATACCAATCATTAACCAAATGTTCCCATTCAATAGGTAATTCTTTCATTAAGCCACTTATATAATGATTTTCCTCCCATTCATCCTCACCATAATATATAACTGGTGTTACCACAGGAACTAATTTAAATTCTTTAATTTCAAGTCCTTCTTTTCTTCTTTTCCTACATTCCCTTTGATAGGACCTATACTGACGATTATAGTTAAATGCAGTATATAAGAATTCTCTTAAAGCTATTAATACATCTACATTTTGCTGGTTTTCTATTCCTATAAGGATATAATATGCCTGTGCTGTTAATCTAACGAATATATCTCTATGAGAATAAAAACTATAGATACTATTTCCCTCATCAAATATAGTTGTCTCTTCATTAGTCTCGGTAAATAATTCCTCTGCCTCTACTATCTTTCTACCTGCAAAGCAAACAGCATTAACAAGATCCGCGAATCTCTCTGTATCCTGATAAAAATCTTTTAAGGTGGGATCGGGTTTAGTTTCTAATCTGTTGATTGTCATATTTTTACTACCTCCTTTTTATAGTTAAGATGTTCATTATCATTTATTTGGAGGTATATTTAAAACAAAAGGAAATAGCCAATTCACATACAGATGTAATACACCAATCATCTATTTCCTATATTTTCTACACTCATTATAGCACATAACGTTCTATAATTCACGGTTTTTTGTTTGAAACACTATTAATGATTTATACATTTGATAGGCCTGTATTAACTCTTTAATCATTATAATATCAATATATAAAAGAACAACTAAATAATAATAAGAAAAATTACAATAAAGTATTAATCCTGATAACAAAAGAATAACACCAATAATCAACTTAGAATATTTAATTAAATCTATTATTAAATAATGAAAAGCCTCTAAAAATAGAGTTATACATAAAGCTGTTACAAAATAAAACAAAATAGGAACTAAACTTGAACTATTCTGTAACTCCCATGCAAATATGTATCTAGCAAAATATACATATATAAAACTAGAACACAATCTTATACTTATTCTCTCTTTCATAGTATCACCTAATTCCTAATCTTTCTTTAAATGCTTTTAAGTAATTACGACTTAATATTAAAATAACTCCATTATTCATATGAATAGAATAACGACTATATACCTCTGGTACTATATATTTCACTTCATTGATATTAATAATAATGGACTTATTAATTCTTATAAAACCATATTTATTAAGCTTCTCTTCTAATTCATATAATTTATCTTTAGTTATATACTCATTATCTCTAGTATAAAGATATGCTTCTTTAGAAAAACCTTCGATGTAAACAATCTTATGAATTAATACTTTCTCTATCCTACCATCTCTATATCCTATTAACCATTGACCTAGACTAACCTGTTCTTTTAAATAACTTATAAGTTCATCTAAATAATCCATTGAAAAATAATAACATAACCCTTGATAATCTAATCCTTTTTCTACAATAACTACATCTAAGAACTGATACTCTTTTAATAAACGATTTAAAGCATACTCATGTTCTTTTCTACATATTATTTTCATTGGAGTTCCTCCAATCTATATTCAAGAGTATCAACAATTTGATTATCTTTATAAATAAGAATAATTACTTTAAAATCATCTGATATTTTTTTGACATCTATCAATTCACCTTCTCGAATAATATCACTATCAAGTTCAGTATCATATATATCTAATGTACTATATTTAATGTCATAAGTATTAATATAATTCTTATTATAAAATTTTGCTTTTATACTAATGGTATTATCAAATTGTGATAAATATTTATTTTTTATTCTTATAAACGGACTACTTAAAATTTGATTTTCATAAATGAAAACATTTTTAATTTCTACAGCACTATCTTCATAACCATATTCTTTTGTAACAACACTGTTTAAATGTATTTGTTCTTATGTAATGACATTTTCTTCATAATCATAATACTTTAATGTAAAAACAATTGCTTTATGATTATTCATTCTATCAATAAATTCTATTATATTCATATCTGTAAAATCAGATTCCTCAAATTTCAATAACTGATAACCATCATATTGAGAAAGTGTAGTATAAAAACTATCAGTATTAATACTATAAATCATATCACTATCATCAATAGAAATATTAAAAACTATTCTCTCTACTTCCTTGCCTATTTCTTCTTTCACATAAATATCTGGACCTTTTTTTTGAACAAAATATCCACGATAATCTCCAAAATAATATACTTCAAAATTCTCCACTTTTATATTATCATTTTCTCCACTCATCAGAAAATGAACCGTCTTATTAGAATAATCATATATCATTTCTGGTAATACTGATTCATTTAACATAACCATCATTATCGAAATAAATATTATTATAATTGCAATTATTTTGTATTTTTTCTTTCTAGGTATAGGATTCTCTACTTTTATAGGTTCATCTAATCTGTAAAGATAATCGTTAATCTTATATAATTGTCTACATATACCAAAAGTTTGAATCGCAAGAATAACTACCAATGTATTAGCAATAACTAAATGTGTTATATCAAATATATTCATAAGAATAATTAAAATATTAATAATTCCAAAGTTATATATATATCTTTTTGCCTTTTCTACATATAATTCTATTTCCACATATTTTCCAAGAATATATTTAATCCCCCTCAACAAGAAATAAAGCTGTAAAAATGAAATAATACAACCGATAATTATACTTACTTTCATAACTGGTAATAACTCTATAATCAAACATATAATAGATAATACTAAAGAATAAACCAAATTCTTGTTGTTATATCTTTTCAAAAGAACAATTAATGCCCATATGATAATAATATAAGCAATAAATGGAGGTATTAAACTAGAATCACTAATATTTATTTTTAGACCAAACAATAACCATAAACCCAATGCTAATAAACCACATCCCATAGCTTTCACCTCCTAACTTTATTATATAGAATAAACATATAAAAATCATAGAATAGAGATTAAGTTGCATTATTTTTATCTAACAAACAAAAAAACGGGAATTACTTCCCGTATGTTTGTAGATGTTGATATAATGCACCAATAAGATTAGCATCATTTCTAAAATAACATGGTACTAATTGTGGTTTATAGATTTCAAAACCAATACTATCAAAAATCATATCCAAATTCTTTTGAATCAATTCAATCAATAATGGTTGAGCACTTATTCCTCCACCAATAGCTACTTTCTCACAATCAAAAATAGCATGAATGTTAAATATCTGTGTAGCCACTTCTAAGGCAAACTGATTAATAGCTTCTATTACTTTTTCATCACCACTATTAGCCATTTCAAATATTTCAATACCAGTATAAGTTTCTTCTGTTTCTAAATTTTCTTGGACTCTCTCTAACAACCCTTTAATTCCATTACGCGTACACCATGCATTTTTCC
>CALCBO010000016.1 GCA_937897245.1 uncultured Caryophanales bacterium
CACCTAGGCCCATAACTAAAGAAAGTATTTTTTTATTTTCACTTTTAATAACAAATACCAAACTACTACCTAAAGCAGTTATAAACCAAGTACCAATAGACGCAATAAAAGCATACAATATAAAGTCGTTAATCATCAAATCACCACTTATAATGTATGCTTCTTTCTTTTATTTGGTTATTCTTTAATTTTTGCTTTGATTACAAATATAATTGAATCTAAATCTTTACCTACTAAATAATAAGTATTATTTTCTTTTTTTAATGAGGAATGGTTGTAAATACAATTTATAATTATTTTTATCTATATACTTAACAAGGTCATAATTTGTTACAGTTATGGTTTCTTTTATCTCTTTAACATCTTCCCAAAATATAACACCTTTTTCTTCTATTATTTTATCTAACTCTCTTGTTAATTCTACATTGTTAGAATAGTCCATTATTTCTTCATATGTCATTAATTTATGATTAACTATTAAACACCCAAATCCATTATCTTCACAAAATTGTTTAAATTCCTTAAATCTATGTTTATTATAATCCATAGCGAATTTTAATGTTTCTGTCGCAATAACTAGCACTAATAGGCCATCTGGTAATTTTAACAATAAATCCGGAATATATTCCTTACTTCCATACTTTTTAAATACAACATTAGGATTAAACATAACTGAAATATTTGAATCAATTTTTTTGATAATATCATGAATGCTAACCATATATTTATATATCTCAGCATTATCTTTCTCAACAATATCACCTAAATAAGATAATTCTTTTGAAGGAAAAACTATTTTGTTTAACAAAACGCCAATATTACTATTACCTTCAACCTTTTTCTCTTTCTTAATTAATTTCTTTGCTTCTTCTTTTAATGCTTTTTCATAGTCTTTAAAATATTTTAATAAATCGTTAGTTTTATTCACTCCTATAAATCTATTAAATATTAATGTTTTAAATTGTAAACTAAAATCTAAAAAACCATAATAGAAAAAATCCATATATTCATCTTTATTTAATTTTAATAATATTTTAGCAATTTGTATTTGACTATCATTAACAAAGCTATTTTTGGGATTTCTAACATATGCTCTAGTATATTTTCTTGATACTTTTAAAGCAATTTGACGAATTCTTTCTCTAGTTAAATCGTATTTATCCGCGGCAGTTTGAAGAGTATTACCATCAATAACTACTATATTAAAAATATCTCTGTCTCTTTCATAAGCTTTTACAGGCCAATTTAAAAATACATCACTTATTTGCTTTGCAAAATCTTTATATTTATTAATTAATTCACCATTAATATCACTAGTAATAACATTGTTACTTACTTCAAATTCTTCATATAGATAATTAAAATTTACATCATTTGTTTCCTTATTTTTAACTACATTTGCATTATTAATATTAGAAATAAAATTTTCAATCTCTTTTATTGTTTTTCTACCACAATATTCAATTTTAGATAGAGATGATAAATCATATTGTAATAGTTCTTCAATAGAGTTAATACCGGCTTTTTTTAACGCGTTTCTTGCTCTTAAAGTTAATGAAGACATATCAGCAGTATTATTTCCACTTCTATATATTTGTGCATCCTCTTTATAAGCTAAACAATTTTCAAAATCAATATTATAATCAATCTCATCATTAATCATCTCTTTCGGATTAGTTAGTAATAATGATTCGACAATATTATCTATACTTTTATATATGTCATTCAAATTTTCTTTTGTTATTTCGAATTCAATTAAATTATTTGTGCTATCTTTTTTATATTCTTTTCTTAATCTAATAATAAGTTTTTCGTCTATAATGCGAATATAAAACATATAGAAACCTTCAAATTTACCGAATCCCAAAATATTCTTTCCTTCATTAAAAGGGATTTTTTTATCCTTTGCTTTTTCAACTATTCTATCTAATAGTTCCATATTAGATTTTGTTAATACATTTTCCATATTTTTCTCCGTGATAACATTATTTTTATTATACAATTACATTATCTCTTAGATATAATTAATCAACCTTAATCATATATCGCTAAAAGTTGTTTAACATCTCCTATTTTCTTTTTAGATGCATTAGCGAATATAGCTAATTCAGCACCATTAAATAAATATCTAATTTCAGTTTTTAATAAGTTTATTCTTTTAATAGAGATAATATCTTTTCTCTTACATATAACTATATTATTTTGTATTATTTCATTTTCAGTAACAAAGTAATCTCTTTGTATAGAAAATCTTTTCATTAAAAATATAGCAGTTGGTATTTGTAATAATCCCATTATTAAAAATGCATATAAAATAACATTATCATCAACTTCTGAGATAAAATGACATAACACTCCCATAGCAATAGTTAATATTGGTGAAAGTATTAATGCTATATATAATACAAAGTTAATATAAGATGTAAGTTTTATTTTTGACATAAATAACCCCCCCCTAAAAATAAAATGTGAATAACAATCTAGAACCAATACTTATTCATATCATCAAGTACTTGTTCATCAATTACTTCATTAACGCTATCAGGAATAATAGAATCTATACCACAGTTAGGACATAAAGCAGTATTTCCTTCATCGATATAGTCTTTAATCTCTTGGGATAAAATTGTACTTTTACAATAAAAACAATAACAGTTATTTGAAGAATTAATTAACTCTTTATTATGAGAACTATATGCGTGTAACTTTTCCATTAATGATTCTTTATTAAATGAATGTGATTGATAATATCTTAATTTATGCGTTCCTTTATAATGTTTAATTTCACTAATAATAGTAATTGTATTAGTAATAATAAACAATATAATAAAAGCAATAAAACCCTCTATTCTTGTTTTTGGCATTACTAAATAAAAAATTGTAAAAGCCAATAGAATAAATACAAATGGAATTACTATATTTCTAATAAGAACTCTTTTGTTATTCTTCTCTTTAAATTCTTTATAATTATCTTTAATTTCATTAGAAGATAAAGCTTTACTCTTGCATTTCTTTTGAATTCTTTCAATAATACATTGCTCATCAAAAGAAATTCTTGCTTTACAGGATAGACAATTAAATCGATAACTATATACATCGTGATCAACTCTAGGAAACATATTATAGTCATGGAATTGATAATAATCCTTATCATCTTTAGTGACTACTCTATGAGTTCTTTCTTTCACTAATCTAGTTCCACATTTAAAACAATAATACTTTTTAAATATCATTCCAAATGGGATAGAAATATTCTTTCCATTCATTTAATCACACCCTTTTTTCAATTATAACACAAGCAAATATAAAAAGTGCTTATATTAGCACCTCTTATTACATCTTCTTAAATAATATATTCATAATAATTCTAACCATTACTTCTTTTTCTTCTGATTTAGATTCTGCAACTAATAAAGTAATTGCAGTTAACCCCCCATTAGATATAGCTAATTTACTCTTTGACAATAACGCATTCTTAATTGCTATTAAAGTTAAAATTTAAAATAATCTAGAAGTTTTAATTAATATATCTGCTATAAAGAAAAAGATTGAGTTTTTTATTAATAAATTTAGAACTCATCTTTATTTATTCACTTATTTGCTTTTAACATTTTATAAATCAAATAAACCTTGAGATAAATACAAGTATTTCATAAAATTAATATAAAGAGGTGTACTATGATTAATAATAATTTAGAAGTAAGCCATATAATACTTAAATCAATTTATAAATCTTGTTGGGTAGAAATAACTCATATTAACGAGAGTAAAATAAAGAAAGTATTTTGGATTTCTGTTAAATCTATCGATACTTATGAACAAAGATTAATTTGTGATTCTTTTAGTTTGGACAGCAAGAAGAACAGCATAAAAGAAATCAACATTCGATTAAAAAACATATTAAATGCTAAGCTGCTTGAAAACACTGAA
>CALCBO010000017.1 GCA_937897245.1 uncultured Caryophanales bacterium
TATCCTTGACCACAACCAGCATAATCTGATTTAAATCCAAAGGTTACACTATTACCAGGGATAGTTAATGTACGATGTCCCATACTAGTTAAATTATTACTATATACTGTATAACTATTACTATAATTTCCACCATATTTATTAGTAGATAATCCTCCCATAGCAGTTGTTACTGCACCAGTAGAATTATAATTACTATAAGCTGTATAATCTGGATAATTTCCTGCCCAAACACTTAGCCAATCATAATTAATACTTTCACCATTATAATAAATATCTACTGTTAAATAATTTGCTCCAGGGATTGATACTACATGAGCTTTAGCTGTGCTTCCTCTATCTGTTCCCGTAATATTAGCATTTGACCAATCAATACCATAAACATATGATTTTAATCCTGTATCATCTACATTTGAAGTATGAGAATATTTTATATTTTTTTTGTAAGTAACTATATTCTCTTTATCATTATTAGTAAATAATCCTCCATTAGCATTGTAATTAACTATATACTTAGGAAGTACTTCTACATATATTTTTTTAACTTGATTAGAGATTCCACCAGTAATGGAAATTTTTGTATTACCTAATGATATACCTGTTATGTGTCCACTAGAATCTATTGTTGCGATAGACTCATCATCTGATGAGAATGTATATGATTCTTCTATTGATGAACTATTTGTAATACCAAGTGTTGTACTTTCACCTTCTGTTACATTTATTGCAGTTCTTGATGTAGTAATAGATTCAACTGATTTTTTCCATTTAGCATATAAACCTTCATTACTAGTAGGAATATACGTCTCATCTACTTTTATTCCATTACCCATATTAGTATACCAACCATCAAAATAATATCCACTTCTTGTAGTAGTTGGTAATGTACCAATTGGAGTATTTTCAGTTACATTTTTACTATTTGGTTTAATTTCATCTCCACCATTAGTATTAAAAGTAATCTTGTGTCCATAATTTGCATATACATTTATATTATTATTTAAATCTTTAAGATAGAACTCTTCTCCAGGTGTACAACTACTATCATTACACCATCCTAAGAATGTTAAATCAGATTTTGTTGGCTCTTCATATGTTCCACTATCATCATCTAATATTTCAACTTCTTTTATTATTGCATAATATCCAAACTTATTCTCTAAATTAGATTGATATGAAGATTTAAATCCAAAGGTAACAGAATCTCCAGGAATAGTTAAGGTAATATTTGCTACATTAGATAAAGTATTACCATTAACTGTAAACGATTCATTATGAATTCCACCATATTTATTAGTAGATAATCCTCCCATAGCAGTAGTAACTCTTCCTGTTGAATTATAGTTATTATAAGCAGTATAATTAGGATATTTTCCAGCCCATACAGATAGATAATCATTTAAGTTTTCATCTGTACTGTAATAAATATCTACTAGTAAACTACTAGCTCCTGGAATTGTTACAACATGTGCTTTTGAAGTATCTCCTCTATCTGTTCCTGTAATATAAGAATTATTCCAATTATTTCCATAATTACTAAGTTTTAAGCCAGAGTCATCAATATTTGATGTATGTGAATACTTTGTATAAACTCCATATGTAACATCATTTACACTTTTATTATCACTGAATTCTCCACCATTATTATTATAACTAACAGTATATTTTTCAACAACTTTAACATTGATATCAATTGTTTGATTTGATGTTAATCCTGTAATTGTAACAGTAGTTACTCCCATTGAAACACCTGTTAATTTACCAGCCGAATCAACAGTTACAATATTTGTATCATTTGAGGTAAATGTATAATTTTCTTCTATCTCATTACTATTTGTAATATTAATTGTTTTTTCATCGTTAACACCCACTTTTGTGATAGCAGTATCTGTTGTAATAGATACAACTGACTTCTTCCAATTAGCATATAAAGTTATACTACTTGTTGGAGTAAAAGTACCATCTACTTCCACTCCATTTTCTGGAGCAGTATACCATCCATCAAAATAATATCCTTCTCTAGTAACAGTTGGTAATTCTCCTAATGATTGTCCTGTAATTACTTCCCTACTTTCATCGCCAGATATAGTACCACCATTAGCATTAAAATTAATAGAATATCCCATTTTTGCGTAAACAGTTATGTCCTCATTTAATTCATTAAGATTAAATTCTTCTCCATCACTACAAGAACTATCTTTGTACCAACCAAAGAATGATTGATTAGAATTAGTTGGTTCTTCATAAACTCCATTCTCAATTGATAATACATTTTCTACTCCTCTAACAATTGCATAATAACCATAACCATAACCATCACCATCATCACTACCATCTGATCTAAACCCAAAAGTTATTGTATCTCCTGGTATTTTTAATGTATTATGTCCCATATTTGTTAAAGTATCTCCATTAACAGTATAAGTATCCCCTTGTTTTCCACCATATTTATTATCATCTAATCCTCCCATAGCAGGTGTTACTTTTCCTGTAGAATTATAATTATTATAAGCAGTATAGTTAGGATAATTTCCTGCCCAAATACTTAAATAATCATAGTAATCATTGTGACTATTATAATAAATATCAACTATTAGACTATTGGCTCCTGGAATAGATACAACATGAGCTTTTGAAGTATCTCCTCTATCTGTTCCTGTAATATTAGAATTACCCCAATAATTTCCATAATTACCATTCTGTAATCCTGTATCATCAATGTTTTGTGTATGAGAATACTTAATAATATCTGTTGGATAAAACTTGTATTTAACTTCATTAATAGATCTATTATTACTAAAACTTCCACCATTAGCATTATAAGTTACAGTTCTTTTCTTAACTACAGTAACAGTTATTTTTTTAGTTTGCTTAGATGTTAATCCCGTAATTGTCACTGTTCCAGCTCCACAATTAATTCCACGTATTTTACCAGTTGAATCAACAGTAAATATATTTGAATCACTAGATGTAAAACTATAACCTTCTTCTATTTCATTTAAATTAGTAATAACTATAGTTTGTTCATCTCCATCATCTATTATTATGTCATCTTCTTCAAAGTTCATTGAATCAACTGATTTTATCCACTTAGCATAAACATCCATATTAGATTCTATAATACTATTTGCTTTTATTTTACTACCATTATTTAAATTAGTATACCAACCAGTAAAATAATATCCTTCTCTTATTGGTGTTGGTAAGAAGCCGATTTCTTCTCCGCTATTTTTTGAAATTGAATCTGGAGTTACACTTCCTTCGCCTGGATGTAAAGAAATAGTTAAATTACCACCTGATAAATAATATACTTCGTAATCATCAATATCAGTTTCTTCTATTATACTTTTTCCTGATGGGAATATTATATTTTCAATATCTACTGCTATTGACTTTGCTTTAGTTTCTCCTTTTGATTTGATTATTCCACCATTCATCATAAATTTACTATTACTTCCTGTTATACCATAAGAATTATCCTGAGCTTTTGAAATAAGTTTTCCACCTTTTAGACTTATTATACTATTATTACTATCTATTCCATAACTATTTCTATCTCCTTCAGCTTTAATAGTTCCACCGTTTATAATAACACTATCATCAGAAGTAACTTTAATTCCATATGCATTTTTTTCAGATTTAGAATTTATTACTCCACCATTAATTACAACTTTAGAAGATCCATTAACTGAATAAATTCCATAACTATTTCCTTCAGCATTTATTTGAATTCTTCCATCATTAATTTCTAAGTAAGATGAATCAGATAAACTAAACCCTTCTTTTGAGTTAATTCTACAACCATTTATTATTGCTTTTTTTGATGCATCTATTCCAATTCCATTATTTGTAATGGTTCCTGCATTCATTTCTACAAAGTCAGCAGATACTCCTTCTTCATTATTTGTAATACTTCCGCCGTTAATTTTTTCAGTATATCCTTTAATTCCTGTTATACCACCACTTATTTTTCCAGCATTGAGAATAGTGCTTGAATAATTATCACTAAAGATTGTATAGTCCAATTCAGAATCACTAGTAATTATGTTGACTCCATCATTTAATTTTAATTCATCTATTCCTATTATTAAAATTCCTAAATTTTTAATACCACAATAATATTGGTGATATGACCCAGAATAAGGGAAAGCTATTGATGAAACATTAATAGTTCCTGAACTTAAAGTTAAATAACCATCACTATCATTTATTACAGATCCATTTAAAATATGTCTATCAAAATTAATTTTTATTTTCTTATTATTAGTAATATTTTCAGTAGTATCAGTTAATAAAATTACTTCATCATCTGTTATTGCAGAATCAATTGCATCCTGTAAGCTTGAATAATAATTTGAATTAATTCTTGCGACATATTGAACTTCACTCCACATTGCTTTTAAAGTAACATCTTTAGTAGGGACTGTTGATGAGGTGTAATATTTATTTTCACTCTCATCTACAAAACCAATAAAATAAGAATTCTCTTTTGTTGCTTCAGGTAACTCTCCTATAGCCATATCACTACTAACTGTTCTAGTTTGTTCTTCTCCACTTCCTCCATTATAATCAAAAGTTATAGTATAATCTTCTGCTTCTGTATATCTAGCAAACAATGTTATATCATCATTTATAATGAATGAAGAAGTAATATTTGTTCCTCCCATTAATTCAGTATACCAACCAACAAAGCTATTATGTTCTTTTGAAGGAGTTTGTAATTCTCCTATAGAATTATTCTTAACTATCTTTTTATCATCTATACTACTTCCTCCATTTGAATTAAAAGAAACAGTACATCTTTCATAATTAACTTCAACATTTACTATTATAGTTTTATTGGAACTAAGACCTGTAATTGAAATGGTTGTTAAACCTTCACTTCTAACCTTAATCTTTCCAAAATCATCAACTACTACTATACTTGAATCATTAGATTTAAATACATAATCCTCATCTATTTCATTGTTTGGAATATTAATTCTAACATTTTGATTAGGTGAAGTTATTTTTATTGATGAATCTTTTATACTTAATGACTCTACTGATTTTTTCCAATGAGCAAATATTTCTATATCAGAAGTTACTATATAACCTGAACCAATTTTAGTACCATTATCACTTTCTGTATACCATCCATCAAAATAATATCCTTCTTTTGTAGGTATTGGTAGAGTTCCAATAGCAGAATCATTTGTCTTTGATATTGTGTCAGGAGTTACACTTCCACCTGTTGGATTCAAAGTAATTTGATTAGCATTACCTCCTAATAAGTAATACACTTCATAATCTTCTGAATTTGTTTCTTGATGTAGGCTCATTCCATTTGGATAAATGATTGTTCCTGCATCTATTCCATATGATGATTCTTTACTACTTCCTTTAGAATAAATAATACCATCATTCATTTCTATTGTAGTATCATAACTAGAATATATTCCATAAGAATCTGACAAATTTGATGTTGATGTAATAATTCCTCCGTTAATAATAACAGAACCACCACTACTACAATTAACTCCATAACTCTCTATTTTTTCACTAACTACATTTATCCTACCATTATTTAATGTAAGATTACTAACATAAAAGCCCATAGTTCTATCGTCAGTATCCGTTTTTCTTACATTAATATCACCATCATTCATTACTACATTAATACCATTTACTCCTATACTTTCACTACGACGATTATTAATAATATTAATAATTCCACCATTAATAGTAATATCATCTCCATCTATTCCTATACAATCCGCGCCGAAATCAACATATCCACTGCTTATGTTTATAAATCCTCCACTAAAAATAACTTCAGTTGCTTTAATACCCATATTATTAGCATTAATACTTCCACCATTTATTTTAACCATATTAGCATGAATTCCAGATGAACTATAGTCAGAGGATAGACTATTAATACTTCCTCCATTAACTTCTACAATATCCCCAACTACTCCAGTTGAATAACCATAAGAACTTGAATTTGATACATAAATATCTCCTCCATTTATTCTAACAAAACTATCAGGAGAATTTATACCAATGGAATAACCATGGTAGCCATTAGCATGAGAATTAATTAGTCCACCATTCATAATAATATCATTTCCATAAACACCTTCAGCAAGATACCCTTCTACTATTATATTACCTCCATTTAATATTAATTTATTATTAACCACTATTCCCTTAACAGAATAATCTGAATTAATATTTATATCTCCATCATTTATCTCTACATTGTTTCCTGATATCCCATAATAAAATAAATCTTCTAAATCATCTTCATATTCTCTAGCATGTGGATTAGTATTAATATTCCCTCCATTCATTTCTATATTATTTCCGGATATCCCATTTCCATTTGAAGAGAGGTTTCCTTTATTCATATAAATATTACTGTTTTCAGAACCATCTATTGCATTAAAATAATTATCTGTGTTATCTGGAACAAATGTATTTATATTTACTCCATCATTTAAAACTAGACTTTTACTTCCAATCGTTAGTTTACCATCAGTTATTATAGCAGTATTATTATATTCAATATTTCCATTAATAACAGTTAAATCTCCACCAGTATTATTAGTAATTTGACCAGTTAATGTGTGTGTATCTAAGTTTAAAGTTATAGTTTTACTATTAATAGGATTTTCAACTCTATTAACTAATAACACTATTTCATCTTTTGTGTTTGCAGCATTTATCGCGTCTTGAATTGATGAATAGAAAGTTGAATTAATTCTTGCAACATATTCTGTCTCACTCCACATTGCCTTTAATGTAACATCGTCTGTTATTTTTGTAATTGAAGAATAATATTTATTTTCAGTCTCATCCATCCAACCTAAGAAATAACTATTTTCTTTTATAGCTTCTGGAAGTTCACCTATTGGCATACCTCCACTTACTACACGAGATTCTTCTTCTCCTGTTCCACCATTATAATCAAATGTTACAGTATAGTCTTCTGATTCAATAAATTTTGCATATAGTGTCATATCATTTTGTGGTATATATTCTTCATCTACTTTAATTCCGTTAGTTAAATTTGTATACCAACCTTCTAAATAGTGATGTTCTAGATATGAGTCTGGTAATTCTCCTATAGGCTGAGTTGCGATAACCTTTTTATCAGATACTTCGCTACCACCATTAGTTTCATAATGAATATTATATCTATCATATTCTACTGTAACTGGTATTTCTATTTTAAATCCTGATTTTTTCCCAGTAATTGTAATTGTAGTTTCACCTTCTCCAATATCTGTTATTTGTCCAGTATTATCTACCGTTACAATTTTTTTATCATTAGATTCAATTGTATAATCTTCTTCTATTTGTTCACTATTTGTAATACCTAAATTATTGTCTTGATTAGGAAGATTTATCACAACTGGATTATTAGTAATATTTAATAAGTTAACTGATTTCTTCCAAATTGCAAATAATTCTATATTACCTGTTACTATATAGTTAGAATTAACTTTTTCACCATTTTCTAAAGCAGTATACCAACCATCTAAGTAATAACCTTCTCTAACAGGAATAGGTAAAAAACCAATTTTATTTCCATTATTCTTAGAAACTGATGAAGGTGAAACTGTTCCTCCATTAGGATTAAATGTAACTGTTAAATCTCCTCCATCTAAATAATATACTTCATAATCTTCATCACTAGTTAATTGTTGTAGTTCCTTACCTTCTGGAAATATTTTAGTATTTACTTCTATTCCATAAGTATTATCTTTAATTAATCCTTTAGAATAAAGTATACCATCACTCATTTCTACTTTAGAATCTGAATTATCATAAATTCCATAAGCGCTATCTGTAATAGAAGTTGACCAAATATTTCCTCCGTTTAGATTAACTAAACTCTCATCATCTTCATAAATTCCATATGAATTACGTTGTTTTGAAGTAGCAGAAAAATAACCATCATTTATTGTTAAAGTACTTTCTATTACTCTTAAAGCTGATGCATAATCACCTGATACAACAACAATATTTCCATCTTCGACTGCTATTGTACTACCATAACCACCATCAATTCCAACAGAGAATTCATCATCTAGTTCATTTCCACCTTTTACATTTATTTGTCCATTATTCATTAAAACATTACATTTATAATTCGCCATAATTCCCTTAGAACCATATTGTCTAGAAGTAACATTAATACTTCCGTCATTCATAATTATAGTGCTAATATTCCATCCATAAATTCCATAACTTTCATATTCAGATGTTACATTTATGCTTCCTCCATTCATAGTTGTTTTTCCATTATAATTATTATATATTCCATATGCAGAATCATCATCTGCAGTTATTATTAATTCTCCATTATTCATAGTAATTGTTTGCCCTTCTATTCCTGAAGCCAAAACTGAACTTGATTTAGCATTTATTACTCCACCATTAACTTCAACAATACTAGATTCTATCGCAATTACATCAACATAGTCTGAGATTACTTCTATATTTCCATTATTAATAGTTACATTATTTCCTCTTATTCCATAAGTATAAGCACTATTATCTTGGCATAATGAAGTAACTTTAATATTTCCACCATTAATATTTATGATATTTCCAGATATCCCATAATTTGTTTCTCCACTGCCTGTTACTGAAAGATTTCCCTTATTAAAAGTAATTATACTGTCTTCAAATCCTTTAATAGGAATATGTTCATCTTCACTTGAATTTGTATTTATATTTACTCCATCATTAATTTTAGTATTACTACTTCCAATCGTTAATTTACCATAAGTTATTATTGCCGTTGTATTACTTTCAATAGTTCCAGAAATAATAGTTAGATCTCCACCTGCATTATTTATGATTTGTCCTGTTAAAGTATGATTACCTAAATTAATAGTTATTTTCTTTTCATTAGTAACATTTTCCACTCTATCTACTAATAATACTACTTCATCATTAGCATTTGCATTATCTATAGCATCCTGCAAACTACCATAGAAAGTATTATTAATTCTCGCAATCTTTTCTGACTCATCCCATTCTGCCGTTAATGTAACATTTTTAGTTAAGTTAGACTCTGCTGTATAATACTTATCCTCATCTTCATCCATCCAACCCGTTAAATAATAATTATCTTTTGATGTCTCTGGTAACATTCCTATAGGCATATCTCCACTTACTGTTCTAGACTCTTCTACTCCACTTCCACCATTATAATCAAAAGTAATAGTATAATCTTCTGCTTCAGTATATACAGCATATAAAGTTATATCACCTTGTGGTATATAATCTTTATCTACTTTAATTCCATCAGTTAGATTAGTATACCAACCTTCTAAATAAAATCCTTCTTTATAATCATATTTAAATGAATAAAAGTCTTTCTGCTTAGGCAACAGGTCATAACATCCCTGATATAGAT
>CALCBO010000018.1 GCA_937897245.1 uncultured Caryophanales bacterium
CCATTCAGCTGTTGCATCTTCTGCTGGAAATTGAAATGGAGTAAAATCAGCTACATCTTTATAATCTGGTATAACAACAATTCCTCCAGGATGTTGCCCTGTAGTTCTTTTAACTCCCGTACATCCCATAGCTAATCTTTCAATCTCTGCTGTACGCATCTCACCAAGTTCTTTTTCTTCAACATAACCTTTTACAAATCCAAAAGCAGTCTTTTCTGCTACAGTACCAATAGTTCCAGCACGATAAACATTATCTTCTCCAAATAATACTTTAGTATAAGCATGAGCTGATGCTTGATTCAAATCTGAAAAGTTCAAATCAATATCAGGTACTTTATCCGCATTAAATCCTAAGAAAGTAGCAAATGGCATATCTTGTCCATCTTTAATCATTGGAATATGACAATTAGGACAATCTTTATCAGGTAAATCAAATCCTGAAGAATAATCAGCACCATATGCCTTACCCTCTTCATCTTCAAAAATACTTAATTTACATTTCTCACATCTATAATGAGCTGCAAGTGGATTAACTTCTGTAATTCCCATCATAGTAGCCACAAAACTTGAACCTACTGAACCACGAGACCCAACTAAATAACCTTCATCATTTGAATGCTTAACAAGCCTTTGAGAAATCAAATAAATTGGATCAAATCCTCCACCAATAACTCCACCTAAACTTTTCTTTGTAAGTTTTTCTAATTCTTCCTCTGAAGTAATTTCATTATTAGTCTCTTGTAGATATACTTTTACAAATTCTAATACTTTATCTTTTCCTTGTAGTAATAACTCATGTAATTCTTTATGAGCTTTCTTATTAAATTCTTCATCACTTAATTCATCTTCTTGTAATCTCTCAGTAATAATTCTATAAACTATATCTCCATATAACTCAGTAGCAATTCTCTCTTCAATAGAATAAGGAAGAGGATCACCATACCAATCAGCAGCTTTAGTATAAACTAAATCAGTAACTACCACTGGACAATCTAAGTAACTCTCTCCATCATCAGCTTTGACTCTAGGAGAAAATGGAATACCACCAGTATCAGGGATAACTTCTACAATCTCCACCATATCTGCAATTTTATTAGTATTTTCAACTACTATTTTATAAGCCTCATCTGCTCCTAAAAAATCAAAATCATTTAACATCTCATCTGTAGTTCTAAAATGATTAGAAGGAATCTCTTTGATATTATACCTAGCTAAAGGATGTCTACCTCCACCTGGTACTTTCTGATTAACTATAATCTCTCTATATATTTTATCATCTCTTTTTAAATGATGAACATCTCCAGTTGCCACAATTATTTTACCAGCTTCTTCAGTAACCCTAACTATCTTTTCAATATTGGCTCCTACTTCTACTTTAGTAGCAAAATCCCCAGACTGAATTAAATGATCATAACACTCTATTGGTTGTACTTCTACATAATCATAAAAACGTATTATATTAGATAATTCATCTTCACTCTTAGATTTAGCTTTAGTAAATACTTCTCCTTCATAGCAACCACTACCTATTAATAATCCATCTCTATGTTCTTCTATTACACTACGAAGTATTCTAGGTGTCTTATACAAATAAGTAGTATTAGCTAAGGATACTAATTGGAATAAATTCTTTAATCCTACTTTATTCTTAACTAAAATATTTATATGATGAGCACTACCATATTTATGAATCTCATCTTTACTTACTAATTTATCTAAATCACACATTTTGTCAATATTACGATTATCTAACTTCTTTAACATCTTATGAAATACTAAAGCAGTCCCTTCTGCATCATAATCTCCTCTGTGATGTGCATCTTCATCCCATGGTACTTCATATCTTTTTACTAATGCTGACAACGAATGTCTAGCATAATTAGTATCCATTGTTCTTGATAACTCTAAAGTATCTATTACTGGATTTTCAAATTTACCTAAATTGTACTTATTATAAGCCATCTCTAAAAAAGAAACATCAAACTTAGCATTATGCGCAACCATTGGTAAATCTCCAAACCATTCAATAAACCTCTTAACTGCTGTTTCTTCATCATCTTTATCTACTAACATCTCATCTGTAATATTAGTAAGCTCTATAATCTTCTTAGGTAAAGGTCTATTAGGATTTATTAATTCATCATATCTTTCTATTATTTCTCCATTTCTTAATTTAACAGCACCTATTTCAATAATTGAATCAGCTCCACCTGCATTAAAACCAGTAGTTTCAAAATCAAATACTACATAAGTCTGATCTAACATATTTTTATCATTTGGACGAAGTACTATATTAACAGAATCATCTATCATTACAAGTTCTGCTCCATATATAGCTTTAAATGGTTCTTCTTCTTCTTTTAATCCTTTATTATATTTAGTAACCATATTAAATACATGAGGAAATCCCTGAACCCCATTATGATCTGTAATAGCCACAGCCTTCATTCCTAACTTCATTGCAAAACTAACAACATCACACTCATCTGCAACTCCATCCATTTGACTCATCTTAGTATGACAATGTAATTCTATTCTTTTCTTCTCTGCATTATCTTCTATTACTTCTTCATTCTTCTCTATAGCTATAATATCTCTAGCATTTAAAACTAATTCTCTAGCAAACTGATCATTTTTAGTATAACCCCTTATCTTATACCAATTACCTTTCTTTAATTCTTTACTAAGTCTTTTATATTCCTCATCTTCTCTAACAAATACTTTACAATATATACTATCTGAATAATCAGTAATCTTTAAAGTTATTATCTTAAAATCAGTCTTACTAGATTCAA
>CALCBO010000019.1 GCA_937897245.1 uncultured Caryophanales bacterium
ATACCGGGAGCTTTCACCACCGCATCCTTGTCGATCTGGGCGGTGACAGCCTTGTCCACAACTAGGTCGCCCAGCACTTCCAGGAGTTCCTCCGGGGTGATGCCGCCGGGACGGAGCAGGCGGGGGCGGTCTTCGGTTAAATCCACGATGGTGGACTCCAGACCCACCCGGCAGGGACCGCCGTCCACAACAGCCTCGATCTTGCCGTCATGGTCGTGGATTACGTGTTCTGCGGTGGTGGTGGAGGGCTTGCCGGAGATGTTGGCGGAGGGGGCTGCAATGGGGCAGCCGGAAAGGCGGATGATCTCCCGGGTGACAGCATTGTCAGGACAGCGGACTGCTACGGTGGGCAGACCTGCGGTGGTGCACTTGGGCACGGTATCCCGGGCAGGCAGCACCATGGTGAGAGGGCCGGGCCAGAATTTTTCAGCAAGCCGATAGGCTGCATCCGGAATGGAATGGCAGAAATTCTCAATCTGCGCAGGTGATGCCACATGGAGAATCAGGGGATTATCCTGAGGACGGCCCTTTGCCGCAAAGATCTTGGCAACTGCTGCAGGATCCAGACCATTGGCACCCAGACCGTACACAGTCTCCGTAGGAATGGCAACCAGACCGCCTTTTTTAATGATTTCCGCTGCAATGATGGGAGTGTTTGCATCCTTGGCGGAAAGAAGTAAAGTGTTCATGTTACGCCTCCTTTGGGCGAAAATAAATCGACAATGGACAATTACTATCATTATCCATTGTCAATTGTCAATTGTCAATTATAAAAAATGGAGCAGCTTACGCTGCTCCGATTTTTTATTAAACAGTGGGCTGGTTAGCTGCCTCGATGATCTTGACGAACTTCTCGGGAACCAGGGATGCGCCGCCGATGAGGCCGCCGTCGATGTCGGGCTGAGCCAGCAGCTCGTAAGCGTTCTTCTCGTTCATGGAGCCGCCGTACAGGATGGAGATTGCACGGGCGTTCTTGGAGGAGTACAGCTTGCGGACAACGCTGCGGATCATCTCGCAGACTTCCTCAGCCTGCTCGGGGGTAGCGGTCAGGCCGGTGCCGATAGCCCAGATGGGTTCGTAAGCGATGATGACCTTGCGGATCTTCTCTTCGGGAACGCCTGCCAGACCCAGCTTGATCTGCATGGTGATGTGCTCAGCAGTGATGCCGGCCTCGCGCTGCTGCAGGGTCTCGCCGCAGCACATGATGGGGATCAGGCCTGCGTCCAGAGCAGCCAGGACCTTTGCATTGACATCTGCATCGGTCTCGCCGTACATCTCACGGCGCTCGGAGTGGCCGATAATAACGTACTTGCAGCCTGCGTCAACCAGCATGTTGGTTGCAATCTCACCGGTGTATGCGCCGGATGCCTTAGCGTTGCAGTTCTCAGCGCCGATGCCAACGCGGGTCTCACGCATAGCGCGGACAGCAGCGGGGATGCAGACAGCGGGAACGCACAGAGCGATGTCGCACCAGCGGCCCTTGGGCATGATAGCCTTCAGCTGGGTCATAAACTCCTTGGTCTCGGAGGGGGTCTTGTTCATCTTCCAGTTACCGGCGATGACGGTCTTACGATATTTCCTGTTCATTTTCCTTTTCTCCTTTATTACAACATCGGAACCAATTCCAGGATATAGTTCTTCTAATTTTTTCATTTTATCACCAACATCATTATACAGTAAACCTTGGAAGAATGAAAGTATTTATCTTGAAATCAATACTAATTTACGTTAAAATGATACTAGGTGATGATAAATGAGAACAATGATTTTTGGGGCTGGAACTGACTTAGGTGTACATATTGATGGAGCAAGTTTAGGTCCAGTACAATTAATGAATGATTTAAAAGCTTTCTATAAAGGAGAAAGTATGTTATTTGAGATGGATAAATCTATTATTAAAAGTAGAAATCTATCTGATAGAAGAAAAAATGAATATGAAATAGAAAAATTTAATATGGAATTATATAAAAATATGGTAGATAAAATGAAAGAAGAATATTTTCCTATATTAATTGGTGGTGATCATTCAGCATCAATTGCATCTGCACTAGCTTCAGCTAATGTTAATACTGATATTGGTTGCATTTGGATTGATGCTCATACTGACTATCATACTTTTGAGACTACTGTTTCAGGTAATATAAAGAGTTTACCACTAGCTGCTATAAACGGTTATAAAAATAACGAATTAGTCTATTACCATAAGGGTAAAATAATTCAAACATCAAAGACAGTAGTAATAGGAGCTAGAAATATTGAGGACGGAGAAAAAGATAACGTTAAGTATTCAGGACTCACTGTTTTTACTACACAAGATATCAAAGAAAAAGGTATTGAAGCAATAATGGATGAAGCTTTTAAAATAGCTGGTTTTAAAACTAGAGGTATTCATGTAAGTTATGATTTAGATGTAATTGATCCAGAACTATCTCCAGGTGTTAGCACTCCTGAATTTGATGGAATCTCTGAAGAAGAAGCTATGCAAATTAATGAGTATATTGTTAAGCACATGAATGATGTATTATCTTTTGATTTAATGGAGTTTAATCCTCTTAGAGATATAGATAGAAAGACTGAGCAAATAGCTTTAAATATTTTAGCTCAAATAATTAGAGCAGCTGAAAATAAAAAGAAGTTTGAACAGAAAACATATTATTAAAAAACAAAAATAGGATAATACCTATTTTTTTCTTTATTTATTTATTTTTATGCTCTCTTCAATAGTTTTAGTTAGTTCATCAAATTTACCCCCAGAGTCTCTTAGAGATAATATTTTTACTGTATAAATGTTATTATTTTCTTTGATAAAGTAATATCTTTCATCTCTTACTTTACTTTTAGCAGTAATCCAGTTATTACCATTTAATTCTTTTTCTTCTTGGTCTACTAAGTTATTCGAAAAATGATTTTTACCACTTTTAATATAAGTATCTAAATCTTCTTTATATTTTTCTTTTAAGAATACTTGGACTAATAACATATCTTTATCATTAGATAATTGACATTTATTATTACCTACACATTTATAGTCATCAGGAATATTAAAACATAGTTTTTCATATGAGAATTTACATTCACTAGTACCTACTTTTTTTATTGAATTCTTTGGCATTTTAACTACTGGTTGTTTAGGTTTACTAACTGATTTATAAGTAATAAAACCAATAATTATTACAATAACTACAACCCCAATTATTATAATACTTTTCTTTTTCATATTATTACCTACTTTCGTTCTTATTAAAAAAAGAAAGTTTTACTTTCTAATTTTTAAAAATTTCTATCTCTTAAGAATGATGGCATTTCAATATCAACATCACTTGGATTTACATTATCATCTGTATCTTCTTCTAATTGAAGAATTTCTGGTTGATATGAAAAATCATCTCTGTTTTCTCTTCTTCTTGGTGGAGTTGCATTATTGAATACTGGTTCTGGAACAGCTTGTTTATTCTTTTTATCAAAACCAGTAGCAATTACAGTAACGATTACTTCATCATTTAAGTTTTCATTAATAACTGAACCAAATATTGTATTAATATCTGTATGAGCTGCTTGTCTTACTACTTCAGCTGCTTGTTCGGCTTCGAATAATGTTAAATTAAGTCCACCGGTAATATTAATAATAGCATCAGTTGCACCTTCGATTGAAGTTTCTAGAAGTGGTGATGAAACAGCTTGTTTAGCAGCTTCTAGAGCACGGTCTTCACCCATACCAATACCAATACCAATGATAGCACGTCCACTCTTTTCCATAACAGCTTTAACATCGGCAAAATCCAAGTTAACTAATCCGACAACAGCAATCAAATCTGAGATTGATTGGACTCCTCGGCGAAGAACATTATCTACTTCTTTAAAGGCTTCTAACATTGGAGTAGATTTATCAATAATCTCTCTTAAACGGTCATTAGGAATTACAATTAAAGTATCTACGTGTTTTTTTAAATCATCTATTCCTTGAAGTGCATTTTCCATACGACGTTTACCTTCAAATGAGAATGGTTTTGTAACAATTGCGACTGTTAGGGCACCTAGTCCTTGTGCAATTTCAGCAACTATAGCAGCAGCTCCAGTTCCTGTTCCACCTCCCATTCCACATGTTATAAATACCATATCTGCTCCACTTAGAGCATCTTCTATTTCTTTTTTTGATTCTACTGCAGACTCTTTACCAATTTCAGGTTTTCCACCTGCTCCTAACCCATCAGTAAGAGTTGCTCCTATTTGTATTTTTACATCTGCTTTGGATGAATTTAAAACCTGTAAATCAGTATTTGCGGCAATAAATTCTACTCCTTTAACACCAGATTCAACCATTCGATTAATAGCGTTTCCTCCACCGCCACCTAATCCAATGACTTTAATCTTCGCTAATTGATCCATTTCTAATCCGCCTATCATACCTTGTCCTCCTTATTTAATCGAAAAAGTGTCCAAACACTTTACTTAACATATTTTCATTAGTAATACCTGAATCAATTGAAAGCATATCTTGATGGTCACTTTCTGATATCATATTGTAGTGCTTTCCTCTTAGTTCTAATTTGTCATTAAAATATTTGGTAATTCCATAACAACTACTAAATTTATTATGACGAATTCCCATAGTATTAATATTACAAACTTTAGCAACAAAACCAAATTCTTGTTCCACTAAATAGTGAAAACCAGCTAATTCGCTTAAGCCACCTGTTATAATTATATAACGTATTTCTCTATTTGTTAAGTTTTTTATTTCATTTTTCGCAAGTTTTAGTATTTCACGTACTCTTGCTTCTACTACTTTAGATACTCCTAATTGATTTATTTCTTTTGTCTCATCTTTATCAATTACTAAATCCCAAAAATCATTACTATCAGCATAAGTTGATAATGCAACAGCAAAACTCTCTTTAACTTTTCTCGATTCATTTATTTTAGATTTAAAAACATAAGTAAGGTCTTTATCTACATTATGACTACCAACTGGTAAAGTTCCATTTTTTATTTGAATACCTTTATTAAAAACAGAAATATTAGTAGTTTCTTCTCCTATATTTATAATAGCTCCTACTAATTCATCATACTTTTTATTTTTTACAGTATAATAATCACCTACTGAGGTATAAGATATATCTACTGTTTCTACTCCACTTAGTTTTAATACTTCTAATATTCTATATAGAGGTTCTTTTGGAACAGTACTTATTACTACTCTAGTTTCTAAGACACTACCTTTCATACCTTTAGGATCTTTAACATTCTTTTCATCATCAACACAAAAACTAATTGGCATAGCAGTAACTAACTCTTCTTCAGTAAAATCTTGTCCTTTAATAGCATCTAATAAAACATTACTTACATCTACACCAGTTATTTCATTATAATCCATAACATTACAACTACCTAATACTATATCCATTCGACAATTAGATGGTGGAATGCAAGCTATTACTTTAGTTAGTTTTATTCCTAATACTTCTTGAGTCTTCTTTAAAGCTGTTTTAATACTACCAACAGCTGCTTTAGTATCTTCAATAAAACCATTCTTTATTCCTCTAGAAGGACTACTAATTGAGGCAAGTACATAATATTTATCATTTATTTTTTCCGTTACAACTATCTTGATACTATCAGTACCTAAGTCTATACCAGCATATATATCACTCATCTTAATCCTCCTATTCAAATGTTATTATACTATAAATAATTTTTTTTGACTAGATTTTCTCATAATTTAATTTTTTTTCTTAAACAAATATAGTTTCTTTTTTCTAAAAACTAGTTGATAATCCTTATTATTAGAAGATTTTAAATAATTAAATAAGTATTCATTTTTATCAACTATTAAATAATTAAAATTATATTTATTTATAAATTTATTATAAGACAATTTATTATAAGCTAATAAATAAAATTCATGAAAAATATCTTCTTTATGATTATTCTTTTTTAAGAATATTTCTGCTCTAGTATCAATATATGATTTATATCCATTAAATTCAAAATAACCTCCATATATATTAGAGGCATATAATATATCTTTCTTACTAGCATGCTTATTTAAGTAATTTAATATTTCTTTTTGACCAGTTTCGCTGTCTTGAAGAATAAATCTATTTTGATTAGAATAAATAAAAATAAATATACTTATTATTGTAGTAAATAAAACAATATAAAATAACTTAAGATTATTATTTAAATATTCTATTTTTATTGGTATATATTTAAGACTATATGGAATACTACATATTAGAAATAAACTAATATTTCGAATATTTAAGTAAGCCATAAAACTAGTACCAAAAAATAATAATAAAATATAGATATTTTTTTTCTTTTTAGATTTGATAAAGATAAAGTTTATTATTATAAAGATTGAAAGAGTTAATATTGAATAAAACCTAATACTATATTCTTTACTTAATAAATTAAAACTATTCATTTCCCAGATTAATTCATTGATATCTTTTACTCCGTATGAATTTAGAGAATAAGTCATAGCTTCTATTCCATAGGGATTAAGAAAGCCTACTAGTATCATTAATAAAAATACTAATAAAATAGTAATTATTCTTTTATCTTTATTGTTTAGATATAAAAGAGTGTATTCTACTACATATGGTAATAATATAATAAATAGAATTGGCCACATAGCTGCATGTAAATTTATTTCTAGTAAACTTAATAATACTAATAAATATATTATTTTATTATTTTTTTTAGATGATTCTAGTATTAGTAATTCTAAAAGGAAGATAATTATAGATATTGAATTAGGTCTACAAGTAATATAAAAATTAGACAGAAGAGAAACAGTAACAGTAGTTCCTATTGATGATAAAAATAAATTATTAGTTATTTTCATACATATCTTATATAAGAGATATGTTATTATACATAAGGTGAACCAAACTAAGATATAAATTCCAATAATCCCTAAATATTTATATATTCCGTAAAAAATAATACTAGATAACCATTGTTGCATTACAAAATGTAGATTGTTATGAATTGTTAGAAATTCAATATTGGGAAAACCATTTTCTAAGACATATCTACCATGACTTAATAAAAACCAAATATCTGCTTCGTGGGATAACTTAATATTTAGAAAAAAGAGAATTGGAAAAAACATAATTGTATAACAAGCATATTTATTTATTTTCATTTTTTATCCTTTCCATTTGTTTTTAGATATATATAATTATTACCAACATAATTATTCATAATATATCTACTTATATTTAAAGGGTTTCTTAGATATAATTCATCTCCATTTTGGTATTCTTTTGGGATATAAATAAGATTCATACTAGAATTTCTAATATTTAATACTTCTTTATTATCAATCTTAAAATAGGATTTTAATATTTCAGCATCAAGAACATGAATGCCATGATCTCCTTGAATAATAATAACACTTTGGGAATCATTATTATTAATATACTTTACTAAATCTATTAATACTTTCATAGTATAGATATAACAGTCATCATAATCATCTAAATTAGTATTATCTTTTTTTATATAATTACCTTCTTGATCATAGTTCCAATAACGATGCATTAAATTATTAACAATGAAATAAAACTTTGGCTTATTATCTTTATTTTTAATATCATCTAAGGCCGTTATTGTTTTTTTTAGAGAGTAATCTTGATTCTTTTTAGTACTTGTAGTATCTTTACATTTAATTCTTTTAGTATGATATGAATTTGAAGTAATTGGTATATTATAATATTTTGATAAAACATATTTAAAATGGGTTTTTAAGACATTGTTATATATTTCTTTAGTATTATACTTATTCCTAAAATAGGCTATTTCACAAGAAGATTCATCATCTAACAAATCATATACATAATCTGTATTTAGTGAAGTATATTGATTAAAATAAGCTACACTTACAGTAGAATATCCTTTTTGTTTTAATCCTCTTATTAGTTCGCTATTAATTCTATGATAGCTTAAATCTTTGAAATTAGCTGTCTTTTTAGTTTTTTTGGAAGTAAATTGATATTTATCATATTCTTCTAAATAGTCTTTTAAAAAATTATCATAATATTCTGGATTAATTAAAGAATTTAAAGCTGTTATAGTATGATGACCTCCATGAAATGTTGCTTTTTCATTTTCTATAAAATTCATATCAGTAAAATATTTTTCATATTCTGATAAGTCTTTTTTATATTTTGTTTTAATAAAATTAGTATTAGGCATACCATCCATATGAATCCAATAGATATTTGGACTTTTTTTAGAATTATCAATAGATATTTTTTTATTATGATTATAATGATTAATTCTACTAGTAAAAGATATACCTTTAGTAATAATAGTAATAATAGAAGTTAAAGATAAAAAAACAATAAAGCAACTTAGAAGAGCACTAATTATTTCTAAAGAAATACTTATATTTATATTTTCTTTTTTAAATAATAATAAAACTATTATTAATTTAAATTTACCATAGAGTATTAATGATATTAGTATATTATCAATAAATAATAAGTTCTTATTACTTATAAATCTAGATAGTATTAAGATAAGTATAAATTGAATTATAAATACTACTGATAATATAATGATAAACTCAGAAAAAAGAAATTCATATTCTGTTCCATTAATAACAAAACAGTTAGAATAATCATTTAAAAATAGAAATAAAGTAAATAAAAATGGTATAAAAAAAAGAATTTTATTATTAATTAAATAATCTTTCATTGTTTTACCTCCATTAAATATAAAATTCTTTTACTTTCTTTTATTTCTTGTTCAGCTATAATTGAAAAATATTTAGTAAATTCTTTTTTAAAGTTTGGTATGTTATAAAAATCAAAGTTATCTTTTCTAGTTTTTAATAATAACTGGACTTGCGAATCTTCTTTAGGTACAAATTCAATAATTAAATACTTAGTAATCTTACTTAAGAATTCTGCAAGCATTTCAAATGATATGTTATTTGAAATAACTAAGTGATGAATAAAAGCTAGTACTAAAGTTAAGGAAGCATTTCCTCTATCTATAAAGCTTTTTCTTTCAGAATTAGCAAAACCAATTCCACTAGAAGGATTAGTAAAATCCATAACTAATGGTAAAATCATATTACTCTTTTTATTTTTTATATAATTATAAGTAACAGCATTACTATCAATATCAAAAGCTACCACGTATTTATTTAATTCATTATTAACTAATTCAGAAAATCTACCATCATTAGCTCCTAAATCAAATATTACTTTGTCATCAAGCTTTATTTTATGACAAAAGTCTTTTATAATATCTTTTTTAGCTAGAAAGGCATTATTATTATAATTTGAATTATTATAGTAATCCATCCATTCACTATCATATTTTTTTATTTTTAGATTTTTAATTTGATTAATCATCATTGAAATCATATTTATTATCGATTGCTTTTTGATATTTACTTTTTGAACTTTGTTATTACCATCTATATTATGTTTTTGAATACTTTTAGCTTGAAGTTTTATATGTATTTTACTAATAAAACCACCTCTATTTTTTAGTATATTACTACATAAATCTAGAGGAATACCATCAATATAATTCCTTAGTAAATTATTCATTCTAATATCTGTATATTTCATTAAAACTAGTGGAGCAATAAAATGACGGGTAAATTGTCCATAAGCTCCCCATGGTGAGTTATCTTCATAAAACATAAACGATAAAGTATCAATAAATATTGGTTTGCAACCAATAAATTGGACGTTATAACTAGAAGCATCTTTTAGTATCATTCCATACTTTAGAGCTATTTCATTTATTTGTAATGTTAATAAAGCAGCTTCTTGAAGTTGATTAAAAGTCCACTCATAGGGATATGAAATATAAGGTATTTTAACTACTTCTAGAATAATACAATCTTTATCCTTTTTTATCTCTTTATGTTCTATTAAGAGCTCTTTTTCTATTAATTCTTGATATAATCCACTTTTCATTAAATGGTTATATTCCTTAAAATAAATACTATTTACCCTACGTATTACTATATCATTATCATAATATATGTAACCAGAAGGATCACGAAAAGAAGATATTTCCCTACTCTTCATGTTTTTCTTCCTTTTGTTTTTTAAATAAACCAATTATTTTATTCTTAAAAATAGCAAAAAAAGCTCCTATTGAGGCAATACCAGCTACCAATATTTGAATTATTAAACTTCCAGTTCCAGGATCAAAGTACATACTATTTATCACTCCTTTATTATTTTTTCTCATGATAACTTTTTTCTACATTTATATTCCATAATTTATCTAAATCATGAGAGTTGTTATTTATTAAATTAGCACAAATCATTCCACTAAGAATTGAATGATCCATGTTATTATAAGAATGAGTACCATTTCTACCTATACAATATAAGTTATTAATATTATTAATATAATCATAAACTTTAGTCATAGCATTACCAGCTTTCGATTTACCTTTGGTTAATGTTTGAGCTATTTGTTTAGCTTTTTCAGAAGCTTTTTCACGATAATAATCAATAGGTCCGTCATTAATAAAACTGTTTACATCGTTGATTTTTTGATTAACAAAATTATTTGTTTGATCTACAACATCGTCGATCTTATTTTTGGTATAATTAACAACACCTTGATCTTTGATTTCATTATAGATGTTTTTAGCTTCGTTATAGTCATTTACAGCATAGTCTTTGACAGTATTCAAAGCATTGTTAATATGTTTTTCTGGTTCACCGCCCAT
>CALCBO010000020.1 GCA_937897245.1 uncultured Caryophanales bacterium
TTTTATATTAAATTTCAAATCATGATAACGAACTACCCAAGAAGAAGGAACATTATGATAATTCTCCCAATAACCTCCTCCTTTATTACTCCTATGATAATAAGAATCTATTTTATTATGATATTTTTCACCTAATTTTCCTTTATCCCATATTATCTGTGGATCAGGACGCAATAAATAAATATCTCCCCATCTTTCATACTTTTCCCCACGTGATGCATCAATCACTTCATAATCTTCAAAATCTCCAACAATCAACATTCTTATCACCTCATCTAACAAATGAAAAGCAAAAGAATAATTCTTTTACTTCGCAACAGCAAATACTTGTTTATAATCAGTAATCAATAAACCACCATTATAAGCAATTATACGATCTTTATATTGCTCAAACATAGGATCATGTTGTAAAGAGTATTCACAAGGAATATCCGTATATTTACTACATTGTTCACTATTAGTAACTCTCATACGATATATACTATCTTCAGTTTTTATAAAAGTATTTAAAGAATTGCCAGCATAACTAAAATCAATTATTCTAGCCGTACCATCACCATAATCAGTATAATTATAAATAGGCTGAGTACTAATAACCATAGGTGGAGAATTCCTATCTTGTGAAGATATCACATTAGCATATATATTTCCATCTACTTTTAATATATAGAATAAACCAGAACTACTATCAGCTGTATAAACTTTTACTACATCTTCATCCTTTAACAATAGATCATAAATAGCATATGAATTATCTGTATTTGGAATCTCTGAATAAGGAGCCACATTAGTTTGTCCCTCTAAATAATAGTATTTATTATCAGTTGCTTTAATAATTTTATTATCTAATATAGATTTTACTTGTAAAGTTGTTTCTGCTTTCTTACAATTTTGTTTATTCGCATAAGGAGTACCTAAAGATACTTCATAAATATCTCCTTCTTCACTTATTAAATTATTACCTAATAAATAACGTATTTTTTTATAACTAGTATCTTCCTTATCTTTTGGATAAAAAGCATCACAAATAAACTTTGTAGAAACATTAAAGCCTGCATGTCTTATATCTCTAGTAACATTACCATTACAAGCACAACAAAACATAACTACAAAAACTAGCATAACAATTTTTAAATATTTACTCTTTTTCATCTATATCCCTACCTTTAATAAGAATATACCACAAAAAATTAATATTGAAAACTAGAATTTACTAATTATTTCAAATATAAGTAATATCTTTTGATAATTATTTTTATCATAACTCTTTATAACATCTTCTATTTTTACTTTACCCCTACTTGGTTTATTCTTTTCATATATTTTTTCTATTTTTTTATGTGCCAGCTCAATACTTTCAATATCACTTATATATTTATTACTCTCTATCTGCATTATCCCTAATTTTCTCTTCTCACCATTAAAACGAAACTTAAAATAATCTATATTTCTTAAAAACTTACTACGCTTATTATTTTCATAAATCATAATAGCATAAATAATATTAGTAATATCTTTATTATCATAATTACAATAATCATGATATTGATACTTTAACTTAGTATATTGTACTAATATACTCTCTGGACGTATATTTATTTCATGATTAGTAATAATCTCATGAAATATCTTTTTCTCCAAACAAAAATGATATATAAAAATAAAACTTAAAAACCATAATACTATTCTTAAATCTTCACCTGTTAAAAACACTTTAGATACTTCATTAATAAACTCTTGATTAATAAAGAATCCACATATAATTAATATAACATAGTATAATAAATTTCCCTCTGTTTGATCAAAAAAATCTCTACCTAAAAAATAACCACTATACACAGCATCTGTAATTAATGTAAAAACTAATACTAAAAAGAAATCACTAGTATAAGGTATACCCCATTCAAATAATAAACCTGCTATTGTTAAAAATATTATTAATGTAATAATTAATTTTTCTAACTTAGTAACTCCATACTTATTCTGAATAAAACTAATTATTCCAAAAATAATTATCCCAATAAAAACATATAAAATCCAACCTACAATCCCCATAAAACACCTCTTTGCCGCATATTATAACATTTTTACTATAGGTTGACAATTACTTTTTATTCATTTTCTTTAACCTTTTCTTTATTAAAAATACTAATTCCATTGAACCATTAATCTTATTAAGTACTAATAATGCATCTTGTAATTTAGTTTTATCAGAAGTATTTTCTAATACTTTTTTAGCTTCTTCTTTATAATCAAAATTTTCAATTGGATTTATCTCTATAAAATCTCTAATATAATTCTCTATATCTTTCTGTACAAATTCTTTTAAAGAATACTCATCCATTAAACCTACTCCATAATATCCCCCAACTAAATACCTAAATTGATTTTCTAACTCCATAATTAGCCTCCTAATTAATTTTATAATATCAAATAATTAACCAAAAGAAAAGAAGCTATCAAGAAACTATTACAGTTTTCTTAATAACCTCAATTATTAAAAAATAATTAATTGTAATAAGAATTATACATATACCAAATCTCCTAGGTTCAATATATAATACATTTATTTGATTATTAAGGTCGATATAAAAGAAACTTCCTTATAAACAAAAAAAGAAGAACTAATTCTTCTATAATACTTCAACATCTTCTTCTTTTTTTTCTATTTCAGACTTATCATTAGATTTTTCCTCATCTTTTTTCTTATTATCTTCTACCTCTTTTGTTGATTCTATTTTATTATTATTCTTTTTCTTATCTACTACTTCTTCCTTTTCTACTTCAGTCTTATCATCAGATTTTTTCTCATCCTCATTATTATCTTCTTCATTATCATGACTTTCAATAATTACTGGTTCTTCATCATTATCTTTATTATCTTTATCTTTCTTCTCATGACGAATAACATTAATAAAATCATAAACTTGATATAAGAATACAATTGTAATTGGTAAAAATACTAATAAAATAAATCCAAGTCTACTACATACAATAGTAAGTATTGTCCCTAAATGAGGATATAAAGTACCTTTCTTACCTAAAACTTTAGAATCAAATACAGATACATCTTCTCCATCACGATGAACCACATATAATTTATCAGAACCATTTACTGTAATATCCTCTACTGTATCACTACGTACAATATAACTCTCATCATAAATAGCATAATAATATATCATATCACCCTTTTTTATATCATTAGTTTTTTCTATAATAACTAAATTCCCTTTTTTTAATCGAGAATTATTCTTATCACCAATCTTATCTACATTATAAAAAGTATAATTTTTAACTTGTGTATAGCCATATTTATTTTTAAATATAATAAAAGCTGTCATTAATACTACATAAACAATTATTATTATTTCAAAAAATGACCATACCCCTTTTAATAGCTTATTATATTTTTTCATACTCTCACCACTAACCTTACTTTTATATAATTACAGTATATTAATAAATTAGAATTAAATCAATACAAATTAATTATTTTTTCTTATTAACTCTCTCTTTTATAATAATAGATACTTTTACATATATAATACCAACTACAACTATTAGTATTAAAAATACAAATATCTTATCAAAAATACTTTTACTTTGAATCTTCTTTAAAGTTCTTTGTTCTGTTAAATTATATTTCTTTCTAGTAACTCCATTAATAACAGTATCAGAATCATTCTTAATAAGTTTACCTAATAATACTGATCTATCATAAGTACCTACTCCAAAACAAGTTGATAGTAATAAGTACTTATCATTATCTTCTATTATCATTTCTCTTTTTTGACTAGCTTCATTAAGAAAATGCTCAGCTAATTCTCTATTATGATCATTACTATAAGTATTTAATTTATAACCAATATCATGATTAGAATCTATAACATTAAATGAATAAATATCTAAATCATATACTTCATCTTCTGTATATAAAACCCCTTTATTATGTTCATTAAAAAAGCTTTTACTTTTATATTTTTTTATATCTGAAAACATCTTACCATAAGACATATTATGACCGTATATTACTGAAAAATCATCTTCAAACTTAGCTGAATTACGATAATCTAAAAATATACTACCCCCAGCTGAATACTCATTTTTATAATTCTTATCAATATAACTAGAATTAGTCTTACCCGCTAAAATAGGATAATCTATATTAGTTCCAAACACTCTTATCCAACCAACAATATCTTGATTTATTTTTTTTAAATCTAATACTGAAAACTTCTCTCCAAATTCATTTTCTCCTTGTATAGAAGGTTTATATTTTAAAATATCACTTGATAATTCTGAATCTTCATAAACTATATAAACATCATATATAGCATATCCTGCAAAAGATAAAGAAAGAACGAAAAAAACAATAAATATAGTATTTAATAAATGATTTAATAATTGAATTATTTTCATTCAAATCTCCCTCTTTTAATTATTAATTTATATATCTTTTGTTTGTAATAAACTAATTACTTTACCTTCAATACTATCTTTATTAATAGCTCCAAATAACCTAGAATCATTAGCTTCTACTCTATAATCTCCAACTACGAATACTTTACCATTTTCTACTTTATAAGGATACTTTACACCTTTATCTATAGGTACAAAAGTTTTAAAATAAGTTGAATGTAACTCAGCCCCACCATCAACTAAGAAACTACCATCTTTTCCTAAAGAAATAGTTTGGCCTTCTAAAGCTATAATTCTTAATTGATATTGTTTTCCTTTATATTTAAAAGTAACTACATCACCAATAGCATAGTTTTTATCTAAACGATAGAAAAATAATAAATCACCAGCAGCTATATTAGGAGACATAGACTGATCATTCATCCTAGTAAATCCAAATATATGAAAAAATAAAATATAAAACATTAATACTAAAAGAACTGTCTTTTTTACCAATACTAAAATATTATCACGCATAATATGTTTCTTTTTATCTTGTGACTTATCTTTAGTATCAATATCTTCATCCAATACTTTAATAATTACTGGAATATCATATTCTATATTATTATCCTCTCTCATATTATTACCTCAATTAATAATTATCCTACTATATTCCTAATTTTATCATGAGTAAAACTAAAAAGCAAAGTAATTCACATCATTACTTTGCTTATTTACACTATTCTACTTCATTAATATCTTTTATTTTATTCTTTCGAAAAACTATAAATACTACAACACCTATACCAACTAATAAGATAAATGGAACTAGTGCATAAAATACTCCAGTTGGTGAACTACCAGCTTCTAATAAAGCTGTAACATCATATTTTCTAACAAATGTTCCTCCAGTTTCTAAAGCAAGTCCTCCATCAGTAATTCCAACTTCATAATCATTTATATTATTTACTCCTGAATAAGAAACTTGAGTATTAGATGGACCATAATCCTCTAAATCATCATAACTTAAACTAACTCCATTATTTTCACATATCCTGTAATGTGTCTTTGTAGTTTTAGTAACAGTTCCAAATAAATTATTCTGTAAAGTAAATGTACCAGATGGATCAGCTAAATTACCTTTAACCAACATATAATAATCAACACAGAAATTTGGTACTCGAACAGTTCCCATATCTTTAGTATTTATTTTTTCACTTTCACCATCAAGATATATTTCATTAATTACACTTCTACCAGTAGGTGCATCTTCACTATCTAATTCATTTACTCTAACAGCAACAACATCAACATCATCAACATTATAATCACCAAATATATAATCTTCTACATCAGAATTAAATGATTCAGAACTAGCTGTTCCTACCATACCAGGATATAAAGTATAAGTAACATTACCTATTCCTGAAGTAATAAAAGAAGAAAAATCAAACACTTCATCTATATAAATAGTATCTCCCGCAGTTATTCCAGTAAGTGCTGAAATATCAATAGTAGAACTACAAGATATACCAGTTGCTACTGTACCACTACTATTTCTAATATTAACTGTAGGTTCTAAACTAGCATTAGTTGCTCCATCTATCGGTCCACTACCACAAGTAAATGTCAAAGCATAATCGCTAGACCAATTATCTACTGTAGTAGTCAAAGTAATCTGACGATTACCAAAAGCTCTAACAGATGAAATACCAAATATAGCTAAAAAACCTATTATAAACAAAAATAATACATTCTTTTTCATAATAAACTCCTCAAATGCACTACACATCCTAATATAATTTTATCATATATATAGTTAAATGCAACAAAATAAAATAAAAATAAAAAAAAACTCAAAAAGAGTCAATAATTCAAACTGGTGCTCCCATCCGGACTTGAACCGGAACTCTATCACTAGAAGCAGATTTTGAGTCTGCCGCGTCTACCAATTCCGCCATGGAAGCGAATACAAAAAGATTATAACATATTATTTTATAATCTTTCAACATTTTTTATATTTTTCCTGTTTATAATTATAGTAACTCTATACTAATTCTCCAGAGTTACTCTCTCTATCATCTACAATCTTCTTCATATTACATAATACTTCAATATCATGCAAAGTAATACTAGAAAGTTCAATATTTTGTATTAAATTAATAAACTTAACACTATCCATTGTAGAATCTATATTATCTCTATCAATCATCTCACTAGTAACAACCAAATTAAGTAATTTATACTTCTCCGCTACTACAGAAACAATATCATATTCAGCAAATACATTAGTCTTTCGTAAAATACCATTATTAGGATTAAAAATAAATCTAAAATACTCATTAATATTTTCTTCTAAAGTAAATTCTTCAAACTTCTCTTCTTTTTTGAAACACTTTTCTAAAAAAGAAAATGAAGTCAAACCACATATAAACAAATCATATATACTAGCTGATTCCAATAATTGACTTAATTGATTATTAATCTCTAAATCTCTTAATTCCTCATATAAAGTATTCAATTTTTGAATTTGTTCATTCATTTTTAACATAGCATCTTTAATCTTAAGTTCATTCTTTTTAGCAAACAATCCAATCCCACTGGCTTTCAAAAAACTCTTATAAATACTTAAACGTTTCTTCTCTTCTTTATCAATTTCTTTTTTCTTAGAAGCGTATTGTCCTTTAACAGAATCTTTGTCTTTATAACGTTTTAATAAATCTTTTAAAATAAATTCATAAGAATAATATTTCTTTAATTCATTTAAAGTAAGATATAACCCCATAACAGCAGAATTATAATTCATTTTAGCTTCATCACTTAACTCTGCATAATTATTATCATAAGCAAACATATCATAATTCTTATTACGTGCCATAGACCCTTCCACGTAGTCAGCAATTTTCTTTTCTCCACTAGTAAATATACTACTATTATAATAAGGATCTATAGCTATCTCTCTACCTGTTTTAGTTCTAACTTCAGCATACATTTCAATAACATCTTTATCACCAATATTATATTCTAAAAATTTCTTTTCTTTCATTTTTAATATATATTGATCTAACTCTTTTGTATATTTTTCTATAATATTTTGTAAATTCATCTTTAAATGTAAAATAATATCTGGACATCTAAAGTATACTTTTTCAAATACAACTTTCATCTCATCTAATGAAGAATTACTGAGAAAAGAATTCATATATTGCTCAGTAAACATACTATAAGAAAAATCCTCTATAGTTAAATTAATTCCTAAATCAGCAAATTTCTTAATAAATTTACTTATAACATTATTTATCTCTTCTAATGAAGCATCTTCAGTAATATCTGATACTATAAAATCTATCTTTAATTTAAAACTACTTGATATATTAGAATTTAATTTAACTAATTCTAATAATTGCCCTACTCTTTTATTATCTTCATCATATTCTAAAGTTCTATCTGGTGGAGTTAACTGTTTAACTCTCTGTACCATTTCATTTTCTATTTCTATTCTATAACGATCAAATAAAGTACGCTGACGATTAACATATTCGTTTCTATCATTTACTGCTTTTTCATGAAACTTTTGCTTTGAACGTTTAGTACCATCTTCAATTTCTAATGGGAAATTTTCAATATGATTTTTATTTATTTCTATTTTCTTTATAATCATATTATCATCTAAGCTACTCATCTTTATCACCCCCATCTTGTTCAGTATTTTCTTCTTCTGTATTTTCTGTATCTTCTTGTTCAACAATTATTTGTTTACTTAAATAGTCCAAATGCTCTACTACTTTAGAATAAATTGTTAATAAATCTTCATTACTTATACTATTAATATCTATTATTTTATCTTCCATAATCTCACCCCAAAAATATTAAAAGGTCTTCTTCTGAAGACCCCTTTTATTAGTTTGTTTTATATTATGAACCAGCATTAGCATCAATCCTGAATTGTCAGTTATATGTTAATTGTCCTCCAGAAGCACGATCTTCACAGTCAACATCTTGTCCTTCAATCCACATATAAATACGTACTTTAGTAACTCCTTCAGCAACATCAAAAGCATTTAAATATGTTGAACTAGGAATACCAGCAGCTACACTACCAACAGTAGTAACATCTCCAAAATAAGTTGTACTAGAA
>CALCBO010000021.1 GCA_937897245.1 uncultured Caryophanales bacterium
TATGGACATAAAGCAGTTAAAGAATTAATTAGATTCCAAGAAAAGATTATTAAAGAAATTGGTGTTGATAAGATGGAATATGAAACATTAACACCAGAAGATGAATTAGTAGAGAGAATTAAGAAACTTATTACTAAGAAAATGGATAAAGCTCTTAGAATTAAAGATAAGTTAAAGAAATATGATGCTATTGATAAGATAAAAGAAGAAATGGAAGAGTTATTTACTAAAGAAAATGAAGATACTTTAAAAGAACAAGAATTAAAAGAATTATTAGCTAAAGTAAATATGGTAGTATCAGATATTGAATATGAATTATTCCGTAGTATTGTGGTAAAAGAAAAATTACGTGCTGATGGAAGAAGAATGGATGAGATTAGAAAGTTATCAACTGATATAGATGTATTACCAAGAACTCATGGTTCAGCTTTATTTACAAGAGGTGAAACACAATCTTTATCAATTACTACTTTAGGTGCTTTAAATGAACATCAAATAATAGATGGTTTATCAATGGAAGATCAAAAGAGATTTATGTTACATTATAATTTCCCACAATTCTCAGTAGGAGAAACTGGTAGATATGGAGCTCCTGGTAGAAGAGAAATTGGTCATGGAGCTTTAGGTGAAAAAGCATTACTTGGAGTTATTCCTAGTGAAGAAGAATTTCCATATACTATTCGTGTAGTATCAGAAATATTAGAATCTAATGGTTCTTCATCACAAGCAAGTATTTGTGCTGGTTGTATGTCTTTAATGGCAGCTGGAGTGCCAATTAAGGCACCTGTTGCGGGAATTGCGATGGGATTAATTACTCACGAAGATAAATATACAATTTTAACTGATATTCAAGGTATGGAAGATCATTTAGGAGATATGGACTTTAAAGTAGCCGGAACAGAGTATGGAATTACAGCTTTACAAATGGATATTAAAATTAGTGGTATTACAGAGTCTATTTTAAAAGAAGCTTTGGAACAAGCTAAAAAAGCACGTATGGAAGTATTAAGTGTGATTAAAAAACAAATTAAGGAACCACGTAAAGAAGTATCTAAATATGCTCCTAAGATGGAAACATTTATGATTAATCCACTTAAGATAAAAGATGTTATTGGTAAGGGTGGAGAAATGATTACAAAGATTATTTGCGAAGCCTCAAATGTTACTGAAGTAACTAATATAAATGCAGTTAAAGTAGAATTAGAAGATGATGGTAGAGTTATTATTTATCATTCAGATAAAGAAATAATTGATAAAACAAGAGAAATGATAGAAGAAGTTGTACGTGAAGTAGAAGAAGGAAAAATATATGAAGCTAAAGTTGTTAAAGTAGAAGACTTTGGTTGCTTTGTAGAATTATGGCCTGGATGTGAAGGAATGGTTCATGTATCTCAACTTGCACATGAGCGAGTAGGAAAAGCTAGCGATGTAGTAAGTGTAGGAGATGAGATAATGGTTAAAGCCTTAGGAACTGATAAGCGTGGAAGACAAAATTTCTCAAGAAAAGATGCTTTACCAAAACCAAAAAGAATTACAAAAAAGAAAGAAACTGAAGAAAAAGAAGAGAAAAAAGAAGAAGAAAAGTAGTTTTTTAGCTACTTTTTTTAGTTTTTATTTAAAAAAATTGGTAAAAATACTATCTTTTTTTGGAAAAATATGTTATTATACAAAAAAAAGCAGGAGGGATTCGGATATGAGTGATTTAGTAAGAACAATCATAAAATGGGTTATTATTATTGTATTATTTATTTTGTTCTTATTTGTTATTGCGAATTTAGTTAGTAAATCTTCTTCATCTGCGAAGAAAGCAGCAACAACAAATCCAGTTCAAACAGTACGTAATACAAGAAATCAATCATCTAATAATAGCTCAAGTACTAATCAGAATAATTCAACCAATAATCAAAATCAGTCTAATACTAACACAAATAATCAAACTACGAATAGTCAAACAACAAATAATCAAACAACAAATAATCAAACAACTACAAATAGTGCTCAGACTGTAAACACCCCTGATACAGCAACTTCTGCAGTTAAAGAAAAAGGAATTGGGTTAGTAATTGTGGGATTTAGTGTATTTTATGTAGTACGTAGAAAAAGAAAATTAATTGAATCATAAGAAAGTATCCTTAAGGGATATTTTTTTTGTATTATTTAATAACCTTTTTCATATACTTTATTGGGTGAGGATATGGATAAAATTAAAAATACATCAATATTTTTAGGATTGTTGCTAATTATTTTTTATGGGATTAATTGTTATATAAATGTGTTAAGTAAGAATGATCCGATAATGAGTAAAATTAATAATAAAAAAGATAAGTATTATAAAGAAGCTGTTAGTGCGAAGATAGTTGGTAATGAAATGATAGCTGGATTAACAGGTTTAGAAATAGATAAAGACAAGAGTTATTATAATATGCTTAAATATGGTAATTTTAATGAAGCATTAATTGAATTGAAAAAAGTAGAACCAACAATATCAATATCTAATTATTATGATAAATATATTGTTAGAGGTAATCCTGAAAAAAGAGAGATAGCACTTCTTTTTTTAATAAGAGATGAAGATATTTTAAAAGAAGTAGAAAATATATTAGTTAAAAAAGAAGAAAAAGGAACTTTTTTTATAGAAAGTTCCATGTTAGATAAAAGTATTATTAAAAATAATGAATTTGAATATGAATTATATAATGATAATAATGAGTATTCTTATGAATTATTTGAAAGTGGAATAGATTATTTGAATAGTATAAGTAAAAATAATGGTCAGTATTGTTTTAATAGGGGAGATAATACAGAGTTTTTAAAAATATGTAGTAAGTTAAAAATACATAGTATTAAAGTAAATATATTTATAGATAATAATTTATATCATCAAGTTAAAAGTAATACTATGAATTCAATATTTATAGGAATAGATACTAATAAAGCTATTATTAGAGAACTTGGAGTTACTATTGATTATCTAAAAAATCATGGATATAAATTAGTTACTTTAGATGAGTTATTAAAAGAATAATCTAACAAGTTCCATGAAGACAAATAGTAATTGTAGATTTACTATTTCCACGATATTTACCATCTAGGAAGTCATCTTCACTATCATAAGTAAAGACTGTTAAAGAAACAGGTTTTGTAATATTAGGACCATAGGCTCCTAATTGTAGTTTAAAAGAAGTAAAAAGAGTAGAATCTTGGTATTCATCATTTTCTATATGAGAATATGAGGTTTTTCCTTGATTTGCATAGTCATCATATAAATAAGCCATAAAGTATTCCCAGTGATCCATAGTATTACTTGGTGTTAGAATAGGGTAATATACTTCTTCATTATTAATAATATAGGTTAAACTAAAACCTATTTTTAGATTATTATTTGTATTATATGAATTCCAAGTATTATAAAAACTAGTTCCAAAAGAGTCAGAAAGAGTAATATTATCTTCATTAGAAGGATATAACTGTAATAGACAAATATCATCTAGTGGTTGGTAGTTATTACTAAGAGAATTAACTTTAGTTAGAGTATTTCCTTTTAATTCATAAAAAGAGATGGGAGTATTATTAGTATCTTGATATGTTTCTGTAATAGGTTCTGTTTTTTCTACTTTTTTAGGTTTAGTTTCCTTTTTAGTTTCTACTTTACTACAGGCGGTTAAAAGTAATATTGTTATTAATAAGAATAATGTTTTTTTCATAAAATCACCATTTATAGTATATCAAATAAATAAGTTGTTTTTTACTATTTTTTTATATATTAGGAATTTGCTTTGTTATTTTTA
>CALCBO010000022.1 GCA_937897245.1 uncultured Caryophanales bacterium
CCACATTATCAAAATGAATATCCCAAGTACTACTAGCTAATTTACTATTACCATTAATAGTTAGATTATTAGATAGTATGGCATAACCTAAACTAATTAATAATAAAACTACTATTAAAAATATCTTCTTATTAAATCTACCTTTTTTCATATCTTACTCCTAAACCTAATATACTTTCTATATCAATTATAATATAAAACACATAGTATTTACAAAAAAAGAATAACAAAACAAATAGTTTTACAGTAAAGAAATCTTAACTAATGTTTATTTAAACAATTGTAAATTTTTATTGTCCCTCATAATAAACAAAAGACAGTCAATGCATAACACACTGACTGTTAGAAAATTTTTAAATTATTTAAAATAACTTTTTTATTATAATTAAGATAACAATACCCCTTCATCTGAGAATATATATGTTTTTCCTTCTATTTCTTTTTCTCCAGTATAAATCTCTCCTGTTATTTTATCTTCATAGTATTTTTTTCCATCTTTTTCATACCATCCACTCTTTTGTAAAGCACCACTGGCAGCTCCAAAATAGTAGATTTTTCCTTCAATTGTAATAAATTCTCCTCTTGCCATAGAATAATCATCTTTATAGAAATATTTTTTTCCATTACTCTCAATTAATCCTTTTTGAAGTACTCCATCTTCATTTGCATAATAATGTTTTCCTGATTTCTCATCAGTTATAAACCCTTTTTGTATTTCTTCTTTATCATTATAGAAGTAAGTATTTCCATTTTCTTCAACTAATCCTATTTTCTTTGCTCTTTTAACACTTACATTTATTGTTTTTGTGATATTAGATCCATCTGTAGTTTTAACTGTAACAACTGCATCTCCTTTATTCACTGCTGTTATTACTCCATTATTTTGTACAGTTACTATGTTTTCATCAGATGAAGTCCATACTAACCCACCTTCTGCTTGGAATGGTTCTATAGTTGCATTTACTAATACTTCATCTCCTGCATTCATTTCTACATTTTCTTGATCTAAAGATAAATTGGTAGCTAATTTTAATAATCCAAAAGTTTGATTTGGTTTATTTGGTTGTTTTGATTCAAACAACATAATATTAGAACCTTCTATTAATTGTGCTCCTTGTATATCCATTCCAAATACTGTAGAACTCATCTTAGGTACAATACGAATTCCATTATTATAATTCATTAAATAGAATTTTTGATTATCTTGTCCATTTGATGCAAAAGCAATAAAGCTTCTTCCTGAGATATTTTGTCCACCTTCTACATCTAATACTTTTCCTGTTTTCTTATTTTTTATTGTATATGTTTTATCACTATTTTTTATAAATTGCCATATTTGAGCTTCATTACTATAATCTATTGGTTGAATAGTTGTTTTAGGTGCATTTCCTGTTGTTGACTTAAGTCCTAAAACCCATGAGTTTGTATTATCTAATTTAGATGTAATTCTTGCATAGAAATTATCTCCTAAAGAATTATTAACTGTAGAACCCATTGGTATTTGTTGAATTTGAACTTTGGTTTTATTATTCATTTTATTAAATGCAATTAAATGAACTCGATATATTCCACTCTCGTTATTGTGTTCTGATTTTTTTACTGTATACTCATAATAACCAGTAGTATTATTATATGTTGGAACATGATATATCTTATCATCTTGTGATATTTCATCACTTTGTTCTACTCCATTTTCATCATAATTTACTGTCCATGTTGCGAATTGAACTTTTGATAAACCACCTGGTGCAGATATTTTAGCCATTACTTTAAAAGTATCATCAGTCATACTAGGAATATCAATATGTGCATCTTCTATTACTGGTAACTCTCTTTCTAAATTCTTTCCATCTGTCCAATATACATGTGCTCGTACTCTACTACTTCCATAATCACTTAATGGACGTTCTCCATAATAATATCCATCTTTAGAAGAATCTAAAATAATTATATTGTTTTGTGTTGATTTTTCATTATCTACATACACATAATGTCCTCCAACATTTATAATAGTTCTATAATTATTTTGAATATTACTCCAAATTTGAGCATTACTTGCATCACTTAAATTTTCCATATATACCAAGCTTTTTCCTTTTTCTTCTGCATAGTATTGTGGTGCAGCAAAATAACGTAAAGCAACCCCATATAACATACTATATATATATTCTTTATTTTGTAGCCATTCACCATAACGATCAGGATTAAAACCTGAACTTCTATCCACCCCTGTATCATAAAGCATTTTTGCTTGTGCTACTATTAAACATCCTGATTTCCTCATACTATCAGCACATGCTACATCATCACAATCATAATCAGATGAATGTTGAGACCAATTCTTCCAATAACTAGCATATGATGCTGCATAAACATATTTGCAAACTGTCAGCAATAATATTGCTATTACAAATAATAATATATTTATTACTTTTTTCTTTCTCATAATCTTTCCTCCTATCGCTATTATAATACATAAAAAAATTTTTTCAAAGAAAAAAGTGAATTAATTATTTCACTCTTTCTTTAATAAACCCTTTATATATTTATAATTTAAAAGAAAATAAACACATACCCCTAATCCTACTTTTAATATAATTCTAAGTAATATATTTATTTGAATTGGATTTAATAAAATAATAACTAAATACATAATTACTGAAGTAATTAAAAATAATAATTGCTTTTTTAAATACTTTTTTAATGGTATATCTCTATACACATAAAATACTTGATATATCATAACAGAAAACTCTGCTAAAATTGTCCCAATACAAGCACCTATTGAATGATATCTAGGTATAAGTAAAAAGTTTACTATAATATTAATTACTGCTCCAAGTATTACCGATATTGTAAAAACTTTATCCATTTCCCTAGGAACTAACCATAATTTCCTAACTACATTTGCATAAGATATAAAGATTATTGTTACTGCTAATAAATTAACAAGTATTGCAGTTTTACTAAATTCATCTCCCATAAAGAATGGTACAAATTCATCTGATACCGCAACTAATCCAAAACAAATAGGAAATGCTAAAAACATCATAAAATACATTGATTTTTCAATATAATCTAATATTTTTTTATTATCCTTCTTAGCAACTAAATTTGATATTCTAGGAAGCATAACAGTACCTAATGCTGTAACTACCCCCAAAGGTATATTAATAATCTTTTCTGCTTGTTCATAAAAACCAACTTCATCTACGCAAGTTAAAGATCCTAACATTATTTTATCCATTATTTTATATAAACTAACTGCAATAACTGGTATAAACAAAATTAAGTTTGGCTTTATATGTTTCTTGATATCATAAACATTTATTTTTACAAACCCAATCTTTTTTCTGATAAGTATCCATAAAATAATTTGACAAAAACAAGTCATACTCGACATTAT
>CALCBO010000023.1 GCA_937897245.1 uncultured Caryophanales bacterium
ATTAAGCATATTAGAAGAAACCAATGGTCCTCCATTAAAGTATAATATTTTTCCTCCTTCAACTATCGTAACTGCAGGAGAAGAAAGAGTACCTCCATTAAGACCACCAGCATAAACTCCTGCAGCAGGTTCCTCAGCATCTCTACCAAAAGTTCCACTTTTAATTGTTGTGGTTAAAAAAGGTGTAACATAAGAACCGCTACTTACTGTACCACCATAAGAAGAAGCAGCATTATAATCTACTCCTAAAGTAGTATTATCATTTTTTACTCTATCTATATCATTACCATAAACAGCTATTCCTTCTACATTATAAGTAGCAGAAGATCCAGAAGTACTAACTCCACTAATATAATTATAATAACCAGACTCTACCACAAAACTATATTTAGTAGGATTAGTAGATGTATTATTATTACGTCCAGCTACAACTCCTATAGCATTAAAATAAGTTCCATCATGCGTTTCCTGATACCACCAACTACCAGTAGTATAAGTACCAGCTACAACTGGCATACCTCTACCTATTTTAACATTATAAAAATTACCATAAACATAATTACTATTATTATTAGCAGGACCACTATCATCAGGTTCTATTTCTCCACTATATAAATGACAATACTCAATTCTTAAATCTGCCCCTGCACTAATAGAAGAATTATTTACATTAATACGATAACTAGTATTATTATTACCATTATTAATACCTGTTACTGTAAGTGGTTTTGTATTATTAAAACCATTAATATTACCAGTTAAATATACTATATTAGTATCTCTAGTAGTTAAATAATAATAATCAGCATAATTATTTTGATTAATTAAATTACTATCAGAATATTGTACTAATTCATAATAATCACAATTACTTCCTCCATTACAAGTACCACTAGTTTGTAATACTCCATTATTATCATAATAACCAACTTTAGAACCATTTACTCTTACTTTTCTAAAATATCCTGAAACATTATCACCAAGACTCATAAAATTACTAGCTAGTACATAATTAGGTGCTGGAACAACATAAGGTGTCATTACTCCATTAGATAATCGAAATAACGTATTCATTCCCTCTGTTAAAGTACCAGTATAAACTGTATAATAAACACACGTTCTAGGATTATTATTACTTATTCTAACACATCTCTGTCCATTTAAACTTTGGCCATTTCCATTAACAGCTCCACTAGGATACGTATTACCGTAATAAGAATTACCACTACTAATAGTTCCTCTAGAATACAAAGTAGGAACATTAAATACAGTATTAACTCCAGTAGCTACTCTTTGCATAACAGCACTTTTTAAACTATTACTAGTAGCACTATTAACAACAGTAGCCTCAGTCCAAGATGCATGCATCGTAATTGATATATGACTACTAGCAGGCACTTTTACATATCTAGTATAAGTATCTAAATCTAAACTAATTACAGCCCCATCATAATCAGTAACCCATCCATTAAAAGCTCTATTATTAGGTCTATTTCCATATGGATTATCAATTAAAGGAATAGTAACATAACCATTCTCTATAGGATAATATTTATAATATATTATATTAGAATACTGTTCATTTAAAGATACTTTTCCTACCAAACTACTAGAATTAATATCATCCCCTCTATAAGCAATATATACTTCAGCTAAATTACTATTAGAATATATTCCATAACTATTACCACTAGGCCAAGTACCAGTATTATAATTAGTATAATTACGTCCCATATAATAATTATAATCACTATCTAAATCATTAACATATACAGTATTACCATCTACCCCAGAATCATGTAAAGTAATGGCATCAGCTCCAAACATAGCAAAAGAAAACTCTTTACTACTATTAGGAATATTCTCATTCTTATTATCTTCTACTTCTACACTATTACTTACTTCTTCATTATCTTCTTTTTCTTCATAACTTTTTATAATTAAATAATCTTTCTCAATCCCCCAATAATAAGGTAATTTAATAGACTCATTTAACATTGAAACAACTCTATTAATATCAATTTCTTCTCCCTTTAAATATACTTTTCCATCACTAATAATATATTGATTATTAATCTTATCAGAATTAAAATCTACTTTTTCAATATTAAGTACTTCAATCTTACTAACAACATCTTCTACTTTACCTAATATCTCATTAGAAACAATCCCTATATTATGATTCTTATTATTACCTATAATATTTCCATCAACATATATATTATGTAGATATACCTTTTCTGATATATTATTACCTATAATACCAATATTATAATTTTCTTTATCTACTTTACTATAATCAATACTAATACCATGTATAGCTATATTATCAATATTACTTAAATCTACTTCACTCTCAATATTACTAACATTAATATCCCCAAATATACCAGTAACAACCTTTTCAGATGACTCTTCTGTTATAACTCTATAACTATTAATGTTAAGATTTGTTACATTAACATCTTCTACTTTAGTAAATAATGAGTAATATGAAATATCATCTATCATAACTGACTTATCAATTAAAATATTATGAATAGTATGACCTCTACCATCTAAATGACCTTTAAATATTCTATCTTCCGTCTCTTCATCATTTAAAACTACTTTTCCTATTCCATCTAGACTTTTATTATCAAAATCTAAATCATCATCTAAAGCATAATATAAATTTTGAAATACTTTATATTGATCTCCTTCTACTAACTGTTTAAAATACATAAATTCAGTTTCATCATGTATTATATAAGGGTTATCGACAGTTCCATTTCCACTATGAAATTGGCTTGCTACAGTCACTCCATCCCACTTATGCTCTAATGAACTAAATGACATTATACCAGTTAAAAGACTATAAATAAAAAAAGAAATTGCAAGTACAATAAAAGCAATGAAAAAAGAAATAAAAAATTTTTTATAATTGCTATTTCTTATTTTCACTGCTCTCACTCCCTCTTTTAACTATTTGTTATTTTAACCAATCTTTCAACCTTATCTAATTCAAACACTTGCTTTTCATCAAATCTATTCGCAATCTCTTGCATAAATGATATTTGATTATTAATTTGCTTTATCTCATCTTGATTAGGATTATTAAAATTACTTTCTTTATCTATCACAACTTTATATTTTAATATTTTAAAAATACCATCAAACATTTCATCATCATTATAAAGAATACAATATGTTAATAGTTCTAAAAAGACATATACAGGCATATGATAAATTTTATTTCTAACCATCTCTGTTAAACCAACATGTTCCAAATCATAATCATATATTTCTTGAAATGATTGCTTATCTATCGCATCTACAAATGATTCTGTATTACCACTTAATAGAATATGACATAATTTATAAATGTATTGATATTTTTCTAACCACTTCTGATTAAGTTTTGACTCTGTAATATGACTCTTCTTACTTTTAAGAATTGATAATACTAAATCTTTTATTTCTTTTTCTTCATCCTGTCTAGTAGAATCTTCTAAAGGAGCATCATCTTCAAATAAATATTCATCATTCTCATCTTCTAATTGTTCTACATTTTCATTTTTTTCTTCTTCTTGTTCATATTTTTTTTCAAATTCTTCTATATCTTTTATATTAATTGTTATAGTTAATCCTGAAGATATTTCTTCTTCTTTTTTATTCTCTTTATTATCAGCTGAATTATTATCATCATCCAACTTCTTAGAATCATTATCTTTAACAATATATTTCTTTATAATACCATCAAAGTTAACTAATGCTAAAAAGATAAATATTATTAAAAATACAGCAATTGATTTTAATATAAAACTAGGAGAAATACAACACATTACTTTACCTATTATTTGATTGGCCTCAATACTATCATCAGGTGCATTATTAACATCACCTTTAGTTACATATTTACTACCATTCTTTTGAATCAAACGATGAGTAATAATATCTCCATCCTTATTTTTATAAGAAATGATATCATTCATTTTAACCTTTTTAGTAAGTTTAACAAAAATAATATCATCTACTTCAATAGTTCCAGACATTGAACCTGATCCTATAACAAAATATGTATAACCAAAAACATTAACATAATCTTTTTTCATTATATCAGTCATAACAAAAGTATAGATGCATAATGACACCAATAAAACTAAAAAAATAGATGCAAAATATTTTAATGCAGTCTTAAGTTCTTCCATATCATATCACCAACCTTTTGCTATTCTCCATATAACATTATAGCATAGCAAAAAAGACTATAAAAGCCTTTTTTTAAAAAAATTTAAATTTAATCCAACTTACTGTCTATATACTTAGAAGTATATAAATCTGTATTATCATCTATCTCATTATCATCATTGACATTAGCTAAAATATCGTCTATTTTAGGTAAATCTGTAATTGATGATAACCCAAAATAATCTAAAAACTCATTGGTAGTTTC
>CALCBO010000024.1 GCA_937897245.1 uncultured Caryophanales bacterium
TGTATTAGAGGATATTTAAACCTTGTTGAAGTCAATTAAGAAAATTGCACTCAAAAAAACATAATATATAAACTTTAATATTTTTAATTGATGATTAATTGAATTTTTGATTATTTTTTTACTTTTTGTTTTGTTTCATTAAACGAATGGCAGCTTTAAGGACTTTTTCCCCGTCCATAACGCCATACGCTTGTTGATCAATCACCTGAACAGGAATCTTTTGACCATGTTTTGCAGCAATGCCATCATATTTGTATTTAACCTGTGGTCCTAATAAAATGACATCTGGATGAAACTCTTCTACTATTTCATCAACTTTACCATCTGGAAATGCTTTAATTTCAATTGGTAGTTTATGAGCATCAGCAACAGATTGCATCTTACTAGCCAACATACTCGTTGACATTCCTGCACTACAAAATAAATACACTCTTTTCATCAATTTTCCTCCTTTCTTTTAATTTCACAACCATACATATTATTACATTTTTTTACAAGGCTTTATCTTAAAATCATTTCCTAGGTGTTAGGAATTCATTTCATAGAAGAGAAACAATAATTTCTACAATAATAAAATGGATATAAAAACATACATATGTATTTTCTAACTCCTTTTGATTTTAGAGAACTTTATTTATTTTTTTGTAATAATTATTTATTAGATTAATACTTTATTATTATATTGTCAATACTACTATCATAATAAAAATATAATTATATCTTGTACAGTTTATTTTTTTATAGAAATAACCTTTGTGTTTGCAATATAATCGTGAATCATGCGTTTTTCTGGTTTAATAATTGCTAATACTATTGAAATAACTAAAATAATAGTAAATGCATAAGCAATATAATGTGAATAAGATATTCCTAAAACCATAGCAATAAGCTCATGGAAATAAGTACTGCAAGTAAACATAACACCTTCAATCAATATAACTCCCACAAGTTCTCTTTTTATAAGTGATAAGTAATCTAAAGGATTATTGTCCATTTTTATAATTTTAATAGAAGCTATTTTTTTACCAAATGTTTGTCCATTCTTCATAGGAACATATACCAAATACCATAAACAAAGTAGTAAACCTACGAAAAATGCGATAATAGCATGATTATTACTTAATAAAGAGATATCAACTGTTAATGCTTCTTCACCAGTTTCGATAGAATAAAAGAATATAACTGGTGCCATTGCTAACACGCTAGTAAGATACCAATCAATAGCATAAGCTATTAATCTTCTTAGATGACTAGCACTTTCATAATATTTCTTTTCAAGTTCTTTTTTACTTAAATGACTTGTTGTTTTCATTCATCCAAAATCCTTTCCATAAATTCATCATAATCTTTAGATAATAGTAATAATGTCAATTGATTGACATCATTAATTGCATTTGTCATCCAATCAAAAAACATTCTTAAAAAATCCCTGTCTTCTTCTTTAATTGCTAATAGCATAACTAGTTTAACCTGATAATCTCCCCATTGAATTGGATCTTTTAATAACGCAATAGATATAATACTTTTTAAGCTTGATACTTCTAAAGCGTGTGGAGTAGCAAAACCAAAAGCAAATGATGTCGGAGACATCTCTTCTCTTTTAAACACCGCTTTTGTATAATCCTCCGTAATTATATGATGATCTTCTAATTGACCACACATATATGAAATTGTTTCATGAACAGTTTTACAATCTAAATCATTGTAGAAATAATTTTTAATGATAAGTCTCTCAACCCAAGCATTAAATTCCACTCTCATTTTCTTTTTGTCAATCTTATTCAATGCTTGAAATATTACTGATTCATCTTCATAATTCATAAACATACTTATTTGTACAGTTAAAATCTGTAAAGGATGAGTAAGAGGAGTAGTGGTAATAATTAAGTCAGGTTCTAATTGTTTTACTTTTTTATTTTCAAACATTGACAATGTTTCTATTATTTCTAGACGATCTCCATATAATCTATCTATCTTTTCTATACATAATTTAGAAAAAACTATATTATTAGGCATAATTAAAACCGCTTTTGTTTTTTGAGTAGCATTTAATCTTTCATTCGCTGCACCTAAGTGTAGTGCAATAAATCCCACTTCATCTTGATTCAAATGAATACCTAGCTTTTCCTCAATAAATAAACTAGTCCTTATTCCCATTTCAAAGACTAAAGGATACTTTTTCTTTATCTCCTGAAGAAAAACATTTTCCATACTAATATCACTTTCAATTCTTTCTAATAAGCTATGCATATGCATAGTTAGGCCGGAAATAAGTTCAGCATCACCTCTAAAATCAACATCAAAATATTGATAAATATTCTCTAAAAGTTCATCAACTATTTTATCAATAAATATCTCATCTCCATTAACAACCATAATCCCCTCTGTATAGTGACTACTTTTCTTTCCTAAAAACATCAGTGCCAATAAAGCTATTTCATCTTCAATAATTTCTATATGTAATTCTTTTCCAACTTCTCTATAAAAATCTGTGGATATTTGATATTCTAAGCTACCTTTTAAAGCATCATCGTTTCTAGATGTATG
>CALCBO010000025.1 GCA_937897245.1 uncultured Caryophanales bacterium
ATAAAAAGTGTTTATTAATAATTATTTTATTAATGATAAGTTTAGGATATGCCATACTTAGTGCATCTGTTAATATAAATGGAACTAGTAAGATTGCGAATAGTACTTGGGATATTCATTTTGATAATGTGGTTCCTAAACAAGGAAGTGTAGCAATTGGAGTTGGTGATAGTGCCGCAACTATTAATCAAAATGACAATACAGAGGTTAATTATGAAGTTACTTTGTCTAAACCAGGTGATTTTTATGAATTTAATGTTGATGTAGTAAATGCAGGAACAATTGATGGGATGATTGAGTCTGTTGTTTCTACTATAAAAGTTGGAGATAATGAACCTGTAGTAATTACTACTAATAATTCTAATTTACCTCCATATTTGGATTATTTTATTACTTATGCTGATGGTGATAATATATTACCAAATCATTTATTAGAATCTGGGAATGCTGAAACTTATAAAGTAAGAGTAGAATTTATGAGGGATATTGATGAGAGTATTTTACCTGCCAATGATCAATCTTTATTAATTAATATAAAACCAAAAATGGTTCAAGCTGATAATAATGCAATTGAGAGAGAAGTTGGTGTTTCAGCCTATACAACTGAAGCAGATTTAGAAAGCGTTCAAGATTATTCTGTAAGATATAGAAGTAATCAGGAAGCTTGTGTAGAACATTATAGTCAAGTATTCTTTCAAGGTACTGATGTTGAAGCTCTATGTCGTGGAGAGGATATTCATACAGATTTAACAACAACGAATCTTGAAGAAGTAATTAATGAAAGTACTGCTGAAGAATTACAATATTTATTAAATAATAATATTGTTTATAAAGTATATGTTAATGAATTATATGATATCGATACTAATGAATGTGAAGAGGCATTTAGTGGTTCACTTTCAGCAGAGGATTTAGCTTTGTACTGTGGTGGAGGAGTTACTTCACAAGGACATAGTATTGCGAATGATGTTCAAAGTGGGTATCATGCTCATTTAGTTGAATTGGGTGTTATTACTAATTATAGACTTGAAGAAGTTAAACCAGATGTGATTATTATTGGTTATGATGAAAGTTATGGTACAGTTGTTACTATTCCACGAGCTATTAATGGTGGAAAAGTTGTAGGAATAGCTGATAATGTTTTTTATAATAAAGGAATAACCAGTGTAATTGTACCAAGTACAGTAGAATATATTGGGCATGATGCTTTTGCGAATAATCCTTTAGCTACTGTTAATGTTGGTAGTAGTACTGTGTTAAATAATTGTGCATTTGGACATAAAGATAGTATTCAAACTCATAATTTACCAAATAGTTATGTTTGTAATAGTTAAATTGTTTGAAATATAGGTATATACTATATCATTTAAAATAACTTATCATAGAATATTTTAGGTGATATGAATGAATCGTAGTATTTTAACAGTTAGAGAAAGCGAAATATTTAAGTTATTAATAGATAATTATACAACTCGAAGTATTGCTTTAAAATTAGGTATTAGTGAAAAGACTGTGAGAAATCATATTTCTAATGTAATGCAAAAATTAGGAGTCAATGGAAGAGCTAGTGCTGTTGTGGAATTAATAAAATTAGGTGAATTATCTATTTGAAAAATGTACTAATTTAGTACATTTTTTCATATTATTTACTGGTGAAGATAATGATTAAGAAGATATTTCAGATTACTTTATTTATATTTATTATAGTAAGTGGTTTTACTATATCAAATATAAAGAATGATAGTGTATTAAGAACTAATTTAGAAATAGAAGATATATCTCATGTAAATACTTCAAAAATATATTTTTTAAATCATAATAATTTATTAGTAGGAGTAGATACTTTTATAACTGGTAATAATACTTTAGAAAAAGCTAAGTCTATTATTGAGTATTTAAAAGATGATAATAATAATAGTAAATTAAAAGGATATTTAAATAGTAAAGTAAAAATACTTAATATTAGTTTAAGTGAGGGATTATTAGAGATAGACTTTTCTAAAGAATTATTAGATTCAGAATATGACTTAGAAATAGTAAAGACTGGTCTTGTTTATTCATTAGTAGAGTTATCTGATGTATCTAAAGTATTAATCACAATAGATGGACAGTATATGAAGGGGTTTACTAAGGCATATGATAAGAATATTGGAATTAATAAAGAGTATTTATTAGATAGTAGAAAAGATATATTAAAAGTAGTTATTTATTATTTGGATGATACTCTTAAGAATTATATACCTGTTACTAAGTATTTAAATGATAATAAAGATAAAATAGAAGTAATTATTAGGGAATTAAAAGAGGAAAATGATAAGAGATTTGTTAGTTTGTTGGATGAGAAAGTTATATTATTAGATTATAAAGAGATAGAAAATGTAATGTTTTTAAATTTTAATGATTCTTTTATTAATAATAATTCTGAAGTACAAGAAAAATTATATAAGATGATTTCTTATGCAGTATTTGATAATTATGATGTGGGAATGGTGATGTTTGAAGTTAATGGAAAAGCTTTAAAGCAAGTAAAAAAGAACTCAAGTTTGAGTTCTTAATTATTTTAATGGTGTCCGCGAGGCGACTCGAACGCCTGACCGATCGCTTAGAAGGCGATTGCTCTATCCAGCTGAGCTACGCAGACATTTCTTCAACTGATATTTAAGATTATACAATAAATCACTTAATATTTCAAGGACTTTTTGCTTTTTTCACGATAAAAATCTTGTATATACATAGGATTATACTATATAATTATAGATAATAGGGCAATTGTTTGGAGATGGTAGGATGAAAAAAGTTATTATGTGCTTACTTTTATTTGTTATTTTTAGTCTTGTACCAGCTAAAACTAAGGCTTTAGAGAGTATTACTTTAGTAAATGAAATTAGTCCTATTACTAATCCTACTAATTTAAAAATAGATTATTTAATAATGCCAGCTACAGAGAATGAAGATGGAGTAAGTGGAGAGATAGATGAATTAAAAGTTGATTTTACTGGGTGTAGTGTTCAAGATTATAAAATAAGAAAAGAAGTAGAATTAGATTTTTCTAAGATAGAGTATACTAAACCAGGTACTTATCGATATGTAGTGAGACAAAAGAAATTAAGTGATACTAAAACATTTATTAAAAGTAGTCAAATATACTATGTATATGTAGATGTTAGTATAGATGATGAAGGTAATAATATAATAGAAGTATCAGATTTAGTATATGATACAGAGAAACAAGAAAAGACTAATTTAATCTTTAATAATGAAACTATTTTTACTCATTATGAAATAGAGAATAAAGTAGATGGTTCTATGAGGGAACAAGATAGAGGAGTTTATTTTAAATATAAAATAGTTATTAAAGGAGAAGTAAATCATAAATATAATATCATTGGCCAAGATAATGCTGTTTATTATAATGGACATTATATCACAACAGATAATACTTATACAGTAAAAGAAGGAGAAGATAATTATTTATACATTTATTTAAGAGATGGACAGAAAGTAAGTATTGGGTTGATTGTAGAACAAATACCTTATACTATAGAGTCTTCTATTGATGAAGAATCTTATTCAACTGATGGTAATAGTTTAACTAAAGATATTACGATAGAACAAATTCCAATTGATACTGAGATGATTGTATATAAAGTAGATGGAGAGAAATGGTTAACATTAATGAATGGAGAAGAAAAAACATCAAAGTCATTAATAGCTAGAGATAGTAATAATTATTTACTCATTGTGAATAAAAGAGATTTTGATAGTGCTATTACTGGAGTTATTTATAATTATTATCCATTTGTCTTAATTATTATAATTATATGTAGTGGTGGAATTATATTTGTTAAAAATATAAATATAAAGAAAGGAGATATTAAATGAATAGTGTAACTTTATTAATGTTTTTAGCTGTATTACCAATTATTTTAATATTAGTTTTTGTATATACAAAAGATCATACTAGAGAGCCTATTAAGTTATTGATTGGATTATTTATTTTAGGAATTTTATCTTGTGCTTTAGTATTATTAATTTCTAAAGGTATTAGTTATTTATTTCCGATGTTTGGTACAGATTTATTAGATGAGGGTTTTTTAGGAGTATTTATTTATGCCTTTTTTAGAGTAGCTTTATTGGAAGAGATTTGTAAATGGATTATGTTATATATTGGTGGGTATAAAAATAAAGAATTCGATGAGACTTTTGATATTATAGTATATTCAGTTTTTGTTTCATTAGGATTTGCTTTCTTAGAAAATATTTTATTTATTCTATTTAGTGGAAGTATAGAATCAATATTATTAAGAGCTATTTTATCAGTACCAGGGCATGCTTGTTTTGGAATATTTATGGGTTATTATTTGAGTATAGCTAGACAGTATAATAAGAAAAAAGATAAGAATAAAAAAATAGAAAATATTATTTTAAGTATTATAATACCAGTTTCTGTTCATGGAATTTTTGATTTTTGTTTAATGGGAAAACTAAAAATACTGATAGTAATATTCTTGATGTTTGTTATATTTATATATATTTTATCAGTATATCGGTTAAATGTTGCGAAAGAGTATAATAAAAAAATATGTAGTAAATGTGGGGGTAAAATAAGAGGTAAAATATGTCATAGTTGTGGAGAGGGGCAAGAATAATTCTTGTCTTTTATTCAGTGTCAATATATAATATTAACAGGAGATGAATTTATGAAAGTACTTTTATATACTGAAGGTGAGAAGTTATTTTCAAAAAGTGGTTTGGGAAAAGCTATAAAACATCAGATGAGAGCTTTAGAATATGAGAATATTGAATATACCACTAATGTTAAAGATGAATATGATATTGTTCATATTAATACTATTTTTCGTTTTAAGAGTACTCATATCATAAATATTATTAATTGACATTAGTATAAAAAATAAACTAATAAATATTAAAAAGATGAAAGCTTGTTTTATGGGATTGGGCTATATAGGATTGCCCACAGCGATTATTGCCGCTAAACACGGAGTACAAGTAATAGGTGTAGATATTAACCCAAAAGTGGTTGAAATGACCAACGCAGGTAAACTA
>CALCBO010000026.1 GCA_937897245.1 uncultured Caryophanales bacterium
TCTATTCAATGTCAAATAGAAATTGATAAATATATAAAAGCAAAACAAAAGCTAGTAGAATTTCAATATACAAATCCTGAAAAAATAGAAAAAGCAAAAGAGGATGCTAAAAAAGACGCAGAACAAGAAATAATTAAACTATCTAGTGAATATAATGTTATGGGTGTAACGGATATATCTAATTGCTATTCTTCAATATATACACATACTATATCTTGGGCTTTACTTGATAAAGAATATGCTAAAGCAAATAAGAAGGATCATCGACTTTTAGGAAATATTATAGATAATGATATTGGTTTAATGCAATGTGGACAAACTAATGGATGACCTGAAGGAAGTGTGATTAGTGATTTTATAGCAGAAATAATATTAGGATATGCTGATTATTTAATCTCAGAAAGAATAGAAAGTGATTTTGATTATCAAATATTAAGATATAGAGACGATTATCGCATTTTCACTAATAATAAAACACAAGCAGAAATAATTTTAAAAATAATTTCTGAAGTATTGTTAGAATTAAACATGAAATTGAATTCAAAAAAAACATATATAACGAGTAATATATTAGCTCATGCAATAAAAGAGGATCGTTTATATTTATTACATCATCCAATTATTCATAAGAGTTTTCAAAAGAGATTATATTCGATATGGGAACTTGCAAACAAATATCCGGGTTGTGGGAGTGTAAAAACTGAATTAACACATTTTTATCGTAAATTAAATAAAGTAAAGACTACCCCAGAAAATATTGAACAATTAGTTGCTATAACTATTAATATAATGTATATTTCATCTAATTATTATCCAACTTGTGTTGCTATACTAAGTAAGTTGGCATCTATTTCAAATGATTATGAATTGATTATAAAAAGAATCAGGAAGAAGTTTTCTATTATTCCTAACACTGATTATTTAGATATTTGGCTTCAAAGATTAATTTTAAAGGTAGAATATGATGTCCCTTATGAGTGTGATCTTTGTAAGAAAGTTGAGAATGTTGAAAATGATATTTGGGATTGGACATGGCTTAAAGGGAAAAAAATCAAAGAGAATTTTATAAAAAAAGATATTATTGAGTCTCTAAATATTGTAATTGATATAGATGAAGTATCAATTTTTGATTCCTATTAAAAAAATCTTTACTATATTGGAAAATATAATAACTAAAATTTAATTTGTTGGTATTCGATACCACTTTGATACCATGAGTAAATACACTCGGTGCTAAATGGTATAATACGTATAATTAAAGTTAAATATTATATATAATGTGAACTGATATGTTCACGATAAAGTTGTAGTTTTTGAGTGGGAATAGCCATAATAGTTTCAAATGGTTATCTAGTAAATGAATAAGTGGAAGAAATTCCACTTTTTTCTTTTGGTGTGCCGGGCATGGCATAAATCCAGTTGGAGATAAACCAACCACAGGTAGTTACCACCAAGTGTAGTGAACCACAAGCCGTTGACAGTGATGTCATGGGTGAAGGAAGTGGTGTAGCGATTCTTTTGAGCGTACGAACAGAAACTTGATGAGGCTAAATGGGGGATAAGGTTGCTAATCAAACTAAAGTCCAAAAGGTAAACGTAAAACCAAGACAGTAAATCAAGACGTTGTGAAAGAAATAGGATTCATGAATTACCCCGGGAGGTCTTATGGACGAGGAAGTCTAGTAAACTTTAAAATCAGTGATAGTACCCTCGGTCGAAAAAGGTCTGCCATAAGAAGTCAGATGAAGTCATAGTAGGTAGAAATACTGAAGGACTGAAACGTTTATAGAGTGCAAATCACTATAAGCAATGTTTGGATAGTCCGAATATGAGAATAGCCTATAACTATGGAACGTAACCATAGAAGGTGAAGGTAGTTGGGATGTTTTCCAAATAAATTTACAAATAGAAGGAGGAGCAGCAAATGGAATTGATGAAAGAGATTTTAAGTAAAAAGAATTTACAAATCGCAATCAAAAAGGTCAAACAAAATAAAGGAGCACCTGGAGCCGATAGAATGACAGTACAAGAGGTAGAAGACTGGTTTGACCAATATCGAGATGAAGTTATTTGTAAAATCAAGAATAAACAATATCGTCCAATGCCCGTCAAGCGTGTCTATATACCAAAACCAGATGGAAAACAAAGACCTCTAGGTATTCCTACAGTTGTAGACCGAGTCATCCAGCAAGCAATGTTACAGGTGCTTAGTGACATCTATGAGCCAATATTTAGTGAACACAGTTATGGATTCCGTCCCAGAAGAAGTGCACACATGGCCATGGAAGAAGTATTGTACTATTTAAATCAAGGCTATGAATGGATAGTCGATTTAGACATTGAGAAATTCTTTGATACGGTAAATCATGATAAATTAATTTCAATCTTAAGAGAGCATGTCAATGATAGTAAAACATTACATCTTATTCGAGCATATTTAAGAGCGGGGGTTCTTGATAAAGGTTTAATAAAGAGTACAACAGTAGGAACACCACAAGGTGGACCTATTAGTGTCATTTTATCTAATATCTATTTAGATAAATACGATAAAGAACTAGAATCAAGAAATCTACGCTTTGTGAGATATGCCGATGATTGTATCATTTTCGTAAAAAGTGAAATGAGTGCAAATCGAGTGATGAAGTCAGTGACATCATGGCTAGAAAGAAAACTATTCTTGAAAGTAAGCGCAACGAAAACAAAAGTCGTGCGTCCAACAAAAGGACAATTCCTTGGATTCACATTTCATAAGAATAGTGATAACTGGAAATGTGTACCTACAAAGGATAGAAAGAAACGTTTGTATGCAAAGATACAAGAACATCTAAAAAGAAAGCATGCTGTTTCAAGACCTTTGTCGATTACATTTACAAAAGTCAATCAAATCGTCAGAGGATGGATAAACTATTTTAAGATAGGGAGTATTAAAATATTTATAGATAAGTTTGGACAATGGTTACGCCATAAGATACGATGTATCATCATCAAACAATGGAAGAATCCTAAGACGATTTATAGAAACCTGATGAAACTAAATAAAGCGTGCAAATGTAAATTTAGTGAAGAAGATATCTATAAATGTGCAAATTCAAGATTAGGGTGGTACAGAAGAAGTGGATTAAATGTAGTCAATTTTGTGTTATCGCCAAAAGTTCTAGCCATAGAAAAAGGAGAAAGACCTGGATTGGTCAATCCCCTTGAATACTATCTTAAGAGTTTGTCATTCGATATAAATGTAGAGCCGTATACGAGACCCGTACGTACGGTTCAATGAGAGGGACGAAAATAATTATAAAATTATTTTCTCTCTACTCTATACTTATAAGGAGGTTTTTGATGAAGAAATTATTAACAGTAATGGTAGGGTTATTAGCGTTTTTAATGGTATTTATGAGTTTTAATGACATTAATATGAACCAAGGAACTAATCTGCATCTGGTTGCAGAAAATACAGCTAAAGCTTTAGGTGAGAATACTTATTATGTTTCTTTGAAAAATGTTGATAATACATTAATTAATGATTTGGTTAGTTTTGGCTCAAACCATAAAATAACTTATGTTATAAATAATAGTTATAAAGATGATAATTGTTTATATACTATATTTGATCATTATCTTTTTAGTAATAATGAAGCTATTTTATGTAATTATGATATTGAAACTAATAATGCAATTGATTTTTCAAAAGTAAGTAATAAATATTATAGTACGGCTGAAGATAATAATAGTAATGGTATAATAAGAATTTTGGATAATAACTTTTTTGATCGCTATTTAGAAATTCATCATTTTAAAAGTATAGGTACTTTTCAAAGTGATAGTTCTATCTATTTTCAGGTAGTTTGTAGTCAAGACACTTTTAAGGAGTTTCTTGATTGGATAAGTGATAGATATGAGTTTACTGATTTAACGAATCAGATGAGTAGCGTGGTATTATATGAAGACTATGAGGTTGTTAGTAAACAGGTAAAACAATTATTGAAAATTGGAATTTTGTTATGCATTTCAATTATGGCTGTTATTATAATTAGAAAGCAAAGAACATATATGATTCAAAGAATGATGGGAACATCGACTTTTAGAATTGTTTTTAGGGAATTTGGTAAGTTATTTGTGTTTCTAATTCTTGATTTTACAGTAATTTGTTTTTTTAGTTTTATCTTTTTATGTAGAGAAAATAGTGCTAGCAGAACTTCATTTATGTTTGATATATTTGGCTTTGTAGGTTTATTTATAGTTGTTTTAGCTGTTATATGGCTATTGATTTCTATATTTATCCAGATGGTAAGCTCAGTTAAATATTTGAATACTAATCATCATTTTGATAAGTTATTTTATACTCAGACTATCATTAGAGTGATTGTAATTGTTATTTTGATTGGTCCAATAATGAATAGTATTGATAGTGCTAAACCTTATATAAGTAATTATATGACTGTCAAAGATATGAAAGAAATGATTGTTGACATGTATTCTTTTGATTATATTCCTGAAAGAAGTGAAAATATCTTTTATGATTTTTATGATGAAGCATATTATTGCAACTTTAGTTCATATTACAGTAATTATCGATTAATAGAAGAGGATGATACTATTAAGGAAGATATATATCCTTATCCATTTATTAGAGTGAATGAAAAGTATATGGATGATTATCATCCTATTTATGATTTAAATGGTAATAAGTTAGATTTAGATGATTTTGTGAATAATACAATATTTATTCCTGAAGAATTTAAAGATGGAGATTTATCAATGTATCAGATTGATAATGAAGATATCGTATATATAAAAAATACAGGTGATTTTTATAATTACAAACTAGAAGAACCTTTTAAATTAACTAATCCAATAATTTATTTGGAACGAGAATATAGTTTTGAAACCAAAATACAAAGTTATTTTTTTAAAACAAACAATATAAAAAACTTACAAAATCAATTAGACCTATATAGTACTAAACGTGGAGAAATGAAATTAATAAGTACTCAGTATCGATATGATTATTTTAGTAATAGTTTATTTCAAGAGGTTATTGAATTTGGATTACTAGTATTAATATATGCTGTTATGTTGGTAGTTTTAGTTGTCCAGTCTTTATTAGTTTATTTTAATGAACATGGTAAGTTAGTAGCAATATCATATAGTTTAGGTAGAGGGAAGATACGAAGATATTTTGATTTAATAATGGTTAATATCTTAAGTTATGTTGGAATCTTAATAGCAGGGTATATGATGAATTTAAAGAAGAGTTATCTGTTTATTTTTATGGTTCTATTATTTATGGGAGACTTGATCATTACAATGTGTTATAGCAAATATTTAGAAAAACAGAAATTGGTAGTGTTGTTGAAGGGAGGAAACTAATATGTCTGCAGTAGAATTAAAGCATGTATATAAGAAATATGGAGATAAAGTAGTTCTTAATGATTTAAATGTAATTGTAAATGAAGGATCGTTTAATGTGATAATGGGTCCATCTGGTTCTGGTAAATCAACGACAGTTTATTCTATTTTGCAATATTTAAATAGATCGACTACAAATTTAATTACAGTTGAAGATCCAATAGAAATGGATATTGCTGGTATTAATCAGGTTCAAACTAATAGTAAAGTTGGTCTAACATTTGCGACTGCACTTAGGTCAATTCTTAGACAAGATCCGGATATAATTATGATTGGTGAGATTCGTGATACAGAAACGGCGAGAATTGCGGTTAGAGCTTCAATTACAGGTCACTTAGTTTTATCTACCCTTCACACCAATACTTCTTTAAATACCATTGAACGTTTGATTGATATGGATGTTCAAAAGTATTTACTTTCTTCAGCTTTGGAGGGAGTTATTTCTCAAAAGTTAGCTCGTAGATTGTGCAGTCACTGTAAAACGAAAAGAGCTACTAGCAATTATGAAAAAATGATTTTTAAAACTGTTTTAGGTGTGGATATTAATGAAATATATGACGCAGAGGGATGCGAATACTGTAACGAAGGGTATAAGGGA
>CALCBO010000027.1 GCA_937897245.1 uncultured Caryophanales bacterium
GTAGAATCTTTAAGAACAGAATAGAAGTAATTAATTTTACTTCTTTTTTTATACTCAATTACCAAGTCCTAAAAATGATATCTCTTTACTTTTAAGCAAAAATATAGTATAATAGTGAACCGTTAGTGGGTGGTGATTAGTATGAATAAAAGAGCGAATTTATATTTAAATATTTATAGTATTGTTTTCTTTCTATTAGCTTTATCATTAATTGGACTATCAATTACGTTAGGAGAAGTAACATTCACAATTCCATCTATTGTTAAAGGAAGTACATTTCTATTAGGTATAATATCTAGCTTATTATGTATTGCTATAGAATTATTTCTTTTTATCCTAATGACTAATAAATATAGAGTAATTGATATTATATATATTTTATTAATTGGTATTAGTGCAGTTTTACTAAATATTCAATTTCCATTTGTAGGTTTTCTAATAATTCTATTTATTCCCGCAACCAAGAGTATATTTAGAATATCTCAAGTAGATAAGATATATATACCTAAAGAATTTAATCGTTATTGTAAAATGTTTAATATTAAAATAAAAGATTTTCCAAAGAAAAGAAAAACTAAAGTTAAAGAAGATTCTAAAGAAACTGTAAAAGAAGAAGTTAAAGAAACTATAAAGATTAATACTACAAAAGAGACAAAACCAAAAAAGAAAACAACTAAAAAGAAAACTGTAAAAGGTTATTCACAAGAAGCAATCTAATTATTGCTTTTTTCTTTTTATTATAAATATTAGTAAACTGTTATTAACAACATTGACAAAACATAAAAAATATGCTATAATTATAGACGTAAACGGGAGTAGTCCTTAAATGTAATAATACGTCAATCGTTATAAATATAACCGTATTATTAAGATGAATATCTGGACGAGACATTTACAAATAGTAAAGGTCTTGTCTTTTTATTTACTTTTTATAGAGACCTTTATATAATAAAAACGAAAGGAATGATGAAAATGGAAAAAGTAAGTGTATTCTTAGGAGGAACCTGTGCAGATTCAACTTGGAGAAGTGAATTAATCCCAATGTTAGGAGATAACATTGAATATTTCAACCCACAATTAGGACCAGGTGAATGGAATGATGAAGCAGCTAAAAGAGAAAAATTACATAGAGAAACAGATGACATTCGTTTATATGTTTTAACTCCAGAAGCAGAAGGATTCTATAGTTATGTAGAAGTAGTAGATGACAGTAATAAGAAACCTGAAGGTACTATTTTATGTATATTATTAGAAGCTAATGGTAAAAAGTTTGAAAATCATATTGAAAAATGTGTTAAACAAACTGCTGCTTTAGTTGCTGAAAACGGAGTACCAGTATTTGCTAACTTAGAAGATGTAGCTAACTACTTAAACAACTTGAAAAAAACAGATACTAATAATACAACAGTTTCTAAATAGTAAGAAAACTAGCTTAGTCTAGTTTTTTTTTAGTTGTTTATTATATTACTAATTATAAAATCCTCATAGATTATATTGAGGTGAGATAATGTATAAAGGACAAAAGAGTATAAGAGGTGGAATAGAAGATTTTCTATGTCCCTTCACAGATATGTATATTACCCAAGGTAGCCTAGGAGCTTTTTCTCATAAAGGTATTTATGCTAATGATGTTAGAGGAAAAGTAGCTGGTATTAGATATGATATTTATGCTCCCTGTGATATTAAATGTCTAAAAACTTATCCAGAATCAGGACAAGCTATGTGGCAATCTCTAAATAAAGTAAGATTTGCTAATGGTCGGATTGATTATGCTACTTTTATGGTTGCTCATAATAATTCAATGACTTGTTATCCAGGTCAAATAAAAAGACAAGGAGATACTTTCTTCCAAATGGGCAATAAAGGAAATGCTACTGGAGTTCACTGCCATATCGAAGTATCTCAAAGTAAAGATACTTCTTGGACAAGAAATAAATACGGTATCTATCATTTTAATAATGAATATGATTTAGATGAATGTTATTTTGTAGACTACACAAACATCTTATATGGAATGGGTGGTTCTTGGCGTACTACTGGAGAAGTTCCCATAATTGAAATATCAGGCCTAGAAGCCATAGATCAAATATTACATCCAGGTAGTAAAGTTATGTTTGATGGAATATTTCATGTAGACATCCTAAAAAGAGGAGAAAATCTTTTTGGTAATACTAAACTTACAGGAGTACCATATATAACATATTATAATGAAAAAGCAGCACCTTATCACTGGATTCCACTAGATGACTTTACCGAAACAGACCAATATGGTTCAAGTATTAATCAAGATGATATTGTCTATGGAGGACAAAGTTATGTTATTAATAAACATACTTATAAAGTTAAAGATATAGATATAAAGACTAATTCAGCTAAACTAATCATCAACAATAGAGAAGTCTGGGTATTTAGTGCCTTTTTAAGAGAAGTCTAAGGTTAGGAAAACTAACCTTTTATTTTTACCTAAAATAAATTATAATTAACTTGGAGGTAAAATATAATAAATCAAAATTAATCTGGAGGTAAGAATATGAAAAAATATCTAATAACAATACTAGTATTAATAATAATAATTTTAGATATAATATTTATATATCATAAATATAATGAAGAAAATAAAAATGTTATAAAAGATAATTACATAGCTGTATTTAAAGGAGAAACAACTGATAAAGTATATAAAACATATTTGTATAAAAAGAAAAAAGGTAAGAAAAAATACAAGTATATTAATACTGAAAGTTATTTATCTGGATATGATAATACTACTTGGGAAGAAAAAATAATTAAGAAGAAAGATTTTAAGAAACTAAATGATATTTTTGAAATAGCTGAAAAAAATAATGCTTCACAACAAGCTAAATTTCAAAATGATGATGCAATCTACACTTTTGAAGAGTTTAAAGAATTACTAAAGAAGGAAATAAAATAATGAAAAATATTTCTCAAAACAAAAGAGAATATGCTTTTGATATCTTAAGAGTAATCTCTATGATTATGGTTATTACTATTCATGTATCTAATGTTTATTCTAGAAGCTTTGGCTTTATTAGTAATTCTTCTTATATTTTTTCACTTTTTTATAATACTGTATCACGTATCAGTGTACCTATTTTTCTAATGATTAGTGGAGCTTTATTATTAGATAGAAAGTTTAATACTAAAAAATATTTTAAAAGATTATTCAAATATGTTTTATTAATAATAGTATGGGATATAGTATACCTAGTATGGGAATATTTATATCTAGGAGTAACTTATGATAAATTATATAAATTAATATTAGAACCATACAGAGCTCATCTTTGGTTTTTATATACAATATTAATACTATATGCTATCCAACCATTACTTAAAATAATTCTTGATAAAACAAATAATATTGGTAAAATTATTCTAGCAGTAATCTGGTTTTTAGCTTCTACTTTAAGTATGTTAAATTATACCTTAGCTAATATCTTTACTATTTTTAGTTATATAGGATTCTTTGTCATAGGAAAGTATTTATATGACTTAGTAAAAACAAAAGATATAAAGAAATATAGTATACTTTTAATTATAATAATGATTATCTGTTATCTATCTAGTATTTATTTAAATTATACTTCTTCTATTAAGTTTAATCGTTTTTATAACTTATTCTTTGCTTATAGAACACCATTTATTATGTTATCATCTATTTCATTCTATTTATTAATATTAAGTCTATTTCAAAATAAAGATATTCCAACATATCTTAAATACTTATCTAGTATCTCTCTAGGAGTATACTTAATACATGGAATATTCTTAGATGTAACAGTTAAAGTATTTAACTATAGTAATATAAACTCTTTAATTGGAATACCAATATTTACTATTATTATTTTTATTCTAAGTATGATATCAGTTTCTATAATTAAAAGAGTAAAGTATTTAAAAGAGATAATTGAATAAAACATAATCTTTATATTTAATTAATAATTAGATATAATTACTTATATAGAAAGGAATTGATAAAATGAAATTAATATTAGTAAGACATGGACAAAGTGCTTGGAATTTAGAAAATAAATTTACTGGTTGGACAGATGTAGAATTATCAAATCAAGGAATAGAAGAAGCTAAAGAGGCTGGAAAAGTATTAAAAGAAAAAGGTTTTTCTTTTGATATAGCTTATACCTCTGTTCTAAAAAGAGCTAATGATACTCTAAAATATATCTTAGAAGAATTAGGAGAAGAAGATATTCCTATAAAAAGAAGTTGGAGATTAAATGAAAGACATTATGGAGCTCTTCAAGGATTAAATAAAAAAGAAACTGCTGAAAAGTATGGTGATGAACAAGTAAAAGCTTGGCGTAGAAGTTATGATGTACAACCACCTGCTTTAGCAGATGATGATGAAAGATATTTATCTATGAAAAATGATTATCAAGAATACATCCCTCATACAGAATGTTTAAAAGATACTGTTGAAAGAGTAATACCTTATTGGGAAAATGAAATAGAACCTAGTATTAGAGAAGGAAAAAAAGTAATAATTGCAGCTCATGGTAATAGTCTAAGAGGCTTAATAAAGTATCTTGATAATATTAGTGATGAAGAAATAATTAACTTAGAATTAGAAACAGGTAATCCTATTTGTTATGAATTAGATGATAATTTAAAACCGATTAAACATTATTATTTAAAAGAAAAGAGTAATTAGAAAATGGATAAAGCTAAATTTACTATGTTAGATGAAGAATTTATTTGTGAAGTATGTGGTAAGAAAGTAAAACCATTAGGTTATACAGCTAGAAATCATTGTCCATACTGTTTATCATCTAAACATCTAGATATTAATCCAGGAGATAGAGCATGTACCTGTCATGGTATTTTAAAACCAATAGCTATTGAACCCACTAAAAAAGATAGTTATAAAATAGTATTTAAATGTCAAAAATGTGGAGAAATTAAAAGAAATAGAATCGCAACTGATGATAATTATGATAGAATCTTAGAATTAATGGCTAATCCAGAAAGGTAGAGAATATGAATTTTATAATAACTCAAATAATAGGTGGAATAGGTTATACTCTCTTAGCTCTTAGTTATTTAAAAAAAGAAAAAAAAGAAATATTATTTATGCAAATAATAGCATATCTTATGTTTTCTATTCATTATTATTTATTAAGTGGTTTTACTGGAGCTATTTGTAACTTAATTGGTCTTGTAGCTTTAATATTAATTTTTTTATTTGATAAATATAAAGTAAAACATAAAAAAGTATTAATTATAATGATGATTCCTTTAATGATCTTAATTGCTTTAACTACTTTTAAAGATATATATTCTATATTTCCTATAATAGCATCCATTATAGCTATATTATCATTCTTAACTAATAGTGAAGATTTAATTAGAAGAATAGGAATTATCGCCGCTATTTGTTGGTTAGTATATGCAGTTTGTTATAAATCGTATGTATCAATTGTCTTTGAAGTTATTACTTTAATTGCAGTTATTATAGCCTTTATAAAGAATAAAAGAACGACTTAGACTTAGCCGTTCTTTTTAGTTAGTATTTTAGGTTTTAGTGTTTCTACATAGTTTAATCCATAATGAATAGGATTACCTTGTTCATATTCGTTTTTCTCTTCAACTAATGAAAAACAATTACCATCTAAATCAATTAATACATCTTTATCAGGAATATATTGATATCGAGTTCCATCTATTTTATTAGTATCTAAATGATAAGTATATTTATAAATAAAGTATTCTCCACCTCTTTTAGAACTTTCTAACATAACATTATATTCATTTTGTGTTAAAAAAAATCTCCAAGAAGTACCAGTTTTAATTTCCATTAAACGTTCTTTTTGTTTAACTGAATCATATCTTAATACATCAAAACCAAATCCATCTCCGATATCTTTCGCAATCCAGTAAACTACTTCATCAGGATGTTTTCTAGCTTCTAATATATAAGAACGTTCCTCTCCCCAGATAAAGAAATAATCAGTCCCACTAAGACTGTTAGAAT
>CALCBO010000028.1 GCA_937897245.1 uncultured Caryophanales bacterium
ATATGCCAGCCAGGTCTACCCTTGCCCCACGGGGAATCCCAACAAATCTCCCCTTCCTTTGCGCTCTTCCAAAGGGCGAAGTCGTAAGCGTTCTTCTTTTCGTCGTCGTTATCTACGCGCACCCCGTCCAGCATATCTTCAATGTTGCGGTTGGAAAGCTTGCCGTATGCAGGATAGGAAGCAACGTCGAAATATACGTCCCCCTTTTTCGTCGCATACGCGTGTCCTTTTTCAATCAATGCGGAAACGAAATCGATGATGTTTTCGATATTTTGCGTAGCTTTCAGCCATACGTCGGGATCGTCCACTTGGAATTTTTCCATAATCCCGTTGATATTTTCGATCATTTTCGCCGCATACTCGTCCGCAGGAATACCCGTTTCGTTCGATTTTGCAATAATCTTATCGTCCACGTCGGTATAGTTCCGCGCGTACGTCACGTCGTAGCCGAGCTTTTTCATATATTTACGCATAATATCGTAAATGAGCGCCTGATACCCGTGCCCGATATGCGCCTCGCCCGACACCGTAATGCCGCACGCGTACATTTTTACTTTATTGCCCTCCAAAGGCGTAAATTCTTCCTTTCTCTTCGTCAACGAATTGTAAATTTTCATCGTCTTTATTCTCCTTTCTCCTTTTTATCCTTCTTTTTTCCTTTTCTTTTTCTGTTAAATCTACTATTTCTTTATCTTTTACTTCTACTTCAAGAGTTTTAATTTTAGTTTCAAGTATTTGTTTAGTCTCTTGATACTTATTAATCTTATCTTTTAATTTAAGTAAATCATACTTTTCTAGTTTATATTTTAAGTATTCTTCATAACTAGTATTATTATCATTATAAATACTAGTAAGAATATTTTCATTATTACTTATACTTGTTTTTAATTCTATAATATCTTCAGAGAATATTTTTATATTATCTTCAAGACTTTTAATAGTAGAAATAAGTTTTTCTTTTTCTTTAGAAATTCTTGTAAACTCATTATTTAATTCATCTTTTAATTTATTCTTTTCTTTAATTTGATTATTAAGATTATTCATTTCAGTTAATACATCTATATCTTTAGGTATAGATAATTCATTAATAGTATTATTGAGTTGTTCTAGAATAGCTTCTTTAGTTTTTCTATCATTATCTATCTTAGATAATTCTTTTTCTTTTTTTAATAAATCATCTTTAGTAAAATTACATTCTATAGGAGTAGCTTTATTAGGATGTTTAAGAGAACCACAGACAGGGCATGCTTTTCCTTCTTCTAAGGAATCAGCTATTTCAACAGAGATATTTAAATAATATTCTTTTCGCATATTCTCATAAGTATTATTTTCGGTTTCATACTTAGTTACTAATTCTTTATATAATTCTTTTATTTTAGTTAATTCATTTACTTTATTAAGATAAGTATCATACTTATCTCTTAATAATGATAGAGAAGTTATTTCATCAGTTATTGTAGAGACATTATTAGAATAATCATTTAATTTATTAAATACTTTCTCTTTATCTTTATATACTTTTTGATTAGTTAAAAGATCTTCTTTAGATTTAGTTAGTTTACCTTCTTTACTTTTTAATAACTTCTTATCTTTATTAATTAAATCCAACATGTTAGTTATACTAGAGGCAATATTAATATTATAATCATACTGTTTTTTCTCTTCTTTAATGTTTTTATTATCTTTTAATAAAGTATTTAAATCAGTAATACTCTTATTATATTCTTTTATTTTATTATTTATATTAGTAATATTGTCTAATTCAGTAGTTATTTTTATTCTTTCTTCATTCTTCTTATCTCTTTTTTCTTTAAGATTTAAAGACTTAGTTTTATCATCTTTTATTTTATTATCTAGTACTTTAATAGTTTCTTCATCAGATAAAGAATAAGTATCTATAGTTTCTAACAGATTATTCTTTTCTGTATCAATTTTATCAATTATTCTTTTTAATTCTGACTCTTTAGTTATTTTATTAGATTTTAATTTATTTTGAAGATTATCATATAAATCTGTTTGAAATATTTTTCGAAAAATATTAGTCTTTTCTTCAGAACTAGCTAATAAGAATTTAGTAAATTCTCCTTGAGATAGCATAGCTACTTGTCTAAATTGTTTATAGTTTAATCCTATTAAGTTTTCTATTTCTTTAGTAACTTCTGTTACTTTAGTTATTATTCTATCATTAATAGTAAATGAGGCTGTTGGAGGTTGTTTTGTTTCTCCTGTACCACTTTTTTTCTTTCTAGTATATTCAGGACTTCTTTTTACTTCATATAGTTTATTCTTATAATAGAATTCTAAGTCAACGTATGTTTCTTCATTAGATGATGCCCAATCACTTCTTAGAGAATTAGTTTCTCTAGAGGTTGATGATGATTCTCCATATAAAGCAAAACATATAGCATCAAAAATAGTAGTTTTACCTGAACCAGTATCACCAGATATTAATAAGAGACCACTATCTATTTTTTCTTTAGTAAAATCAATAGATATTTTATCTTTAAAAGGGCCAAATGCTTGAATAGTTAATTTCTTTAATCTCATATTAATTATCCTCCTCTAGAGAATTTAAGATATCTTTTAAATAAGTACTTTCACTGGATGTCATTTCTCTATCATTTTGTTCTATAAAGAAGTTATTAAATAATTCATAAGTAGTTAAATCTGGTGTTATTTCTTGATGATTATTTTCTATTATTTCTTTTTTATTAATAAAAGCTAAGCTAATAGCATTCTTAAAACGTTTTTTGACTTCTTCCATAGGAGAAATAATAGTATTATCATTTAATAATTCTACTCTAATAATACTATCATTAGGTTTCATATTCATAATATTTTCAAATGTATCTCTTATTACTTGCATATCTCTTAGAGGTTTTAATTCTACTAATTCAATATTATCTATATTATTAGTATCAATTATAACAACGCTTTTCTTATCATTAACTTCACTAAAAGAGTATTTAAGAGGAGTTCCAGAATATCTAATAGTATCTCTTTTTAGTTTTTGGGGTCTATGAATATGACCTAAAGCAACATAATCAAAATCATCTAATAAGTCTACATCTATCGCATCTAAAGTTCCAACATTTAAAGATATACTTTCAGAATCACAAGTTTCTGGTAGAGATTTATTCCACATAAGAAATTGATGAGTTAAGAGAATATTCTTTTTACTTTTATCTATTTTTTCTCTGTTAAGAATCCATTTCATCATATCATTAGAATTATTAATATTTTCATATTCTTTCTCATCCATAAGATGTTTCAAATGATATGGTTTTAGAAATGGTAAGAGATATAAATCTACATCTTCTAGAGTTATCTTTTCTATTTTACCTTCATAAGAAGTAACTATATGAATATTTAATTCATTGAATAATTTAGAACCATAAGATAATCTTTCATTAGAATCATGATTTCCACTTATAATAAATACTTGGATATTTAAATGAGCTAATTGAGTTAGAAAGTTATCAAATAATAAATTAGCTTCTGATGATGGAATACTTTTATCATAAATATCTCCAGGAATAAGTACTCCTTCTATATCTTTTTCTTTTACTATTTTTATTATTTCTTCTAAGATGTATTTTTGATCTTCATAGAATGATTCTTCAGCTAATTTTTTACCTAAATGTAAGTCACTAGTATGTAATAATTTCATTATCTTCCTCCTGTTCTAATTATTTTTTTAATTCTTGTTTTATATCTAATAGGATTTTGTTTTTTTATATTTCCATCTTTATCGATTATAACTTCAGGAATATAGGTACCAGTTATTAGTTCTAAGTAATCAGCTATTAGACGACGATGACAGAATTCATTTATTGGTTCATGACATAAGAGAATAATATTATTTCCAAATAAGCTATTTAGTTCAGTTAATAAATAGTTAATATTTAGATTTTTTAGTCTCATATCATAGAAACTATTAATATATTCATCTTCTATTAGCTCTCGATATTCTAAATATTCTTTTATTTTTAGAGTATCTTCTTTTAATTCATTAAGTTTTTTTAATTTAGTAGCATACGGAGTATAAGTTACTAGTTTAGGAGCTAATTTCTTATATGCTGGTCCATAATAATTCCAAGCATTTCCTCCATCACCAGTAATAGATACTGTATTACCACTTTTAACATTATGGTAATTTCCTGTTCCTAGGATTATTTCAGATATATTAGTCATTTAATCCTTCTTTTACATTTATCCAATAGATTTTAAAATTACAGTTTTCTAGTGGAATATAGATTATTTCTTTTAAAACGCCATGGTTCTTTTCAATAGTTTTACTAGAAGCAATATTTTCTTCTTTACAAGTTACCATTACTTTAGCTAAACCTAATTCATTACATTTTTCTAAAGCTAATCTTAGTAAAAGTGTAGCATATCCTTTTCTTCTTTCACTAGGTCTAATTCCATATCCTATATGACCACCATATAATGATAGAAAAATATTATCAATATTATGTCTTATTGAAACATGCCCAATTATTCTATTATTATCCATTAAGAAATAAATAGATGATGGTACTCTACTTTTTTTAATATTAGTTCCATTCTTCTCATCTGTCATTTTATCTAACCATTCTGCATAATCAGTATCTTTTTTATATCCTAATGGGTTGGCATTAGGATCGTCTAATCTATACTCTTCTAAATAATTAAGCCATTCATTTTTTAATTCCATGGTTGGAAATTTTAAATATATATTTTTCATACAAATCACCTAAATATTATTATACTTTAATTAATATTATTTTTTAAGAAAAAATGATTTTAAATGAAAAAAAGTCATAATTTGAGGTTATGACTTTCAATACATTTTATTTTAATAAATAACTGCACTAGTAAACAAAAAATAGCTCAATTAATCAGCTTCAAAAATTTCACAACCAGATAATCCATCAACTTTTACTTCACAAAATAATTCTTCGCCGGCATATGGCTCACTGGTACCGACAGTTCCATCCAAATTTGATAAAGAATATAGTCTAGAAGCAGAAAAAATAAAACTTAAAGTGCCACTTTCTGCTTGTCCATAGGTACTACACCTTTCTGGATGAGTACTATAACCAAAAGCTGTTTTTATAGTATTTACATTAGCTTCATAATATGGACTGTAGCTATCACAGTTCCATTTAATATTATTATTATCCCATACACAATTAGTTCCACCGGCACCTCTTAAGGTATATGTTCCTGCAACCATTCCTGGATTTGCTTGAGCCATTTCTTCAGTTATAATAAATTCTACGTAACTTTCAGTTACAATATTATTTACACTAGTATGCTTTAAATAGTATGGTCTATCTTTATTTCCTGTTGCTTGTTTTAAAGATGCCATTGCCAAGAGTGGCGTTTGATATGTAGTTATTCCATTTGGAATAGCTTGTCCAATCTGAACATAATTATCAAAATTTGCGGTATAGGTTGTTACAGGTCGATATACTGCACTACTATCTTTTTGAACATACTCTACTTCGAAAGTTAATTCTAAAGTTTCATCTGTTTCTGGTAAGTCAGTTGCTTCAATATCAGTTCTGAATTATACTCGTACTTTATAGGTTTCTTTTTGGTTTGATTTAAGTAGATGATATTGTTCAATTGGAGTTCCATCTTCGTATGTTGCTGTATATGACATATATGAAGGTAGATTAGATGGATTTGTAGTTATTGGAGTAGCTTCTCCATTTCCTATTTTTATAGTTGAAGTTAATTAATTTATCATACCATCAATTGTTCCATCATTTTTAGTATCTACTGTAAACTCATAAAACTGTCCAGGCTCTGTGAATGATAATGCATATGTTACTTCATTTGTTTTATTTTGAGTAATTGTTGCAGCTGAATCATTTTGTCCTAGAGTCATATTAGTATTATCAGTCAAGTTTTCAAAGTGAATATTCCAAGTAGTTCTAGCAAAATTACTTGTTCCATTAATTGTTAAATTAGCATTCAATAAGGCATATCCTATACTAATTACAAGGAGTAAGATTGCTAGAGTTATTTTTAATGACTTTTTATTATTTCTAATTCTTTTCATTTTCTACTCTCCTCTATTTTATATATTAATTATATAATGAGTATTATTTATGGTAAAGATATTTATTTATATTTATATAATAAAAGAAGTCTAATTGACTCCTTATCATTTATTTTTGTAAAGTTATTACGGTTAATCGTAATAACTTTTTGTTTTTGGAAATTATTACACCTATACTATAATATATAAATACTCTAATTAATTATAAATAATTAATTCATGTTGACATCTAGTACAAGCTACATATAATAGATTTCTTTCATTCTTTTTATAGGAATTTGTACGATCATTATAAATTATTACACTATCAAATTCTAAACCTTTGGAAACATAAGCTGGAATAATAATTAAATCTTTTTGAAACAACTTAGTATTGGCATCAACTAAAGATATTTCTATATCATCTTTTATTAAATCATATAATTTTTCAGCTTGTCTCATATCCTTAGTAATTATAGCAGTACTTTTATATTCTTTTTTTAATTTATTAATATCATGAAGTAGTCTTTCTTTTAAGTTTTCAATACCTTTATGAATAATTACTGGTTTATGATTATCTCTTCTGATAGCATTAACATGATTTAAATTAAGTATTTTATTAGTATAGTCTATTATTTCAGGTGATGAACGATATGTTTTTAATAATTCTAAGTATTTTACATCTTCATCAAATAAATCTTGTAGTTCTTCTAGTGAATCATAATGATAATAAGGATTAATATTCTGATTAATATCTCCAAGAATAGTAAAATCAGCTTTTTTAAAAATATTACGTATTATAATATATTGTAGTCTATTATAATCTTGAGCTTCATCTATTATTACTTGTTTTATCATACTCTCATAAACAAAACCTTCTAAAGTACCTTTAAGATAAGCAAAAAGGCATGCATCTTCATAGTGTAATTCTTTTACACTAGTGAATTTCTTGATAGCTTCTTCTGATAATTTATATCTAGAGTATTCACTTTGAAAGAAGTTTTCAAATATAGAAATATAATCTTTTTTAAAATTACTATTTTCATATAGTAGTTTTAAGTAAGTTTTTTTCTTTTTTAAATTACCTTTATAATTATTAGAACATAGTTTATCAGCTATTTCTTCTACTCTTTCAAAGAGTGGTAATCTATCATATTTATCATGTAACATATAATTAATATCTTCTTTTCTAATTAAGTTTTTTTCTCCTTCTTTAAAAGAATTAGTAAATCTACAATTAGAAATATAATCTTGAAGATAGGAATCTAAATCATCTATTATTTGATTACTTTGTTTATACTCTACTAACTCTGGGAATGGTTCACTATAAGAATAGTAACGCGAGACAAAATCAGAAAAACTTTCAATACTTTTATATTCAGTAATGAATGAGTCTAAGTAATCAGAGAAAGTAGTTTGGAGAGTATTAGCTTCTCCTAGAGATGGTAAAACATCAGATATGTATTCAGTAAAAATATTATTAGGTGAAAAAATTAGAATATTATTACTATTAAGATTCTTTATTTGATATAGTAGGAAAGCTATTCTGTGAAGGGCTACAGTAGTTTTTCCTGAACCAGCTATTCCTTGGACTATTAAATGATTATCTTCAAGATTACGAATCACTTTATTTTGTTCCATTTGAATAGTATTTACTACATTCTTCATTTTATCACTTGATTCTCTTGATAAGACTTCTTGTAGGACTTCATCATTAATATTTAAAGAGTTATCAAAGACTCCTAATAATTTAGTATTTTCTATTTTATATTGTCTTTTTCTTTTTAATTCACCAGTTATTTCTCCTCCTGGTGCAGTATAACTACAAGGTCCTGTTTCATAATCATAGAAGAGACTGCATATTGGACTACGCCAATCATAAAGAATATTATTATCATCTGTATCTTTTAGATAAGTAAGAGATATATAAATATTAAAGATATCTCCTTCATCATCTTTAAAAACAATACTAGCAAAGTATGGTTTATTTTCTATTCTTTTTAACTTTTTATAATACTCTTGTTTCATTAGATATTTATTAGTTTCTAATGATGTAGTATTCATAACTTGAAGCATTTCTTCATTATCAAAACTATTAGCATTTTCCCACATCATTTTTTTAAATTCTAATAAGTCGTCTTCTCCTACTGTTACTTCTTTTCCTAGGGAGTTTATAGTATCGTTTAAAAGAGATTTTACTTTACGCAAAATCTTTTTTTCTTTTTCATATTCTATTTCACTAATTGCCATATACATCATCCTAACTATTTATTTAAATATATCATATTTTCATTAATTAGTGGATATAAATAATACTATTTAACGTAAAGAAAAAGAAGTTTTTTTTGACTTCTTTTAACTATTTAATTCTTCTATTAATTCTACAAATTCATCTTGTAATTCTTGTAGTCTTTCTTGTGTTTTAGCTTCAAATCTAGCAGTAATATTAGGTCCAGTATTAGAACATCTAACTAGAGCCCAACCATCTTCAAAATTTACTCTAATACCGTCAATATCATTATATTCATAACCTTTTTCTTTAACATATTCTATTACTTTATCTACTACTTGGAATTTTTTATCATCACTTGATTTAAATTTTAGTTCTTCAGTTGAATAGTACTCATTTATCCCAGCTAATAATTGATTTATATTTTTATCTGTTTTAGATAGTATTTCTAGAAGTCTTAGTCCTGCGTACATTCCACTATCAAAACCTGGCCATTTATCTCTAAAATATACATGTCCAGATAATTCTCCTCCAAATGGTAAATCGTCTTCTCTTACTTTAGCTTTTGTATAAGAGTTTCCAGTGCGATAACAAATACCTTCTCCTCCTAATTTTTCAATCTCATCACTAAGGGTTTTAGAACATTTAACATCATATAAGAATTTCTTTTTAGGTACTTTATTAATTAAATCTCTCACAATAATAGTCATATAAATATCAGTTGGGATAAATTGACCATTATGGGTTACTACTCCTAATCTATCTCCATCACCATCAAAACCTATACCTACAAGAGCATTTTCTGCTATTACTTTTTGTTTTAATTGTTCAAGGTTGGCTTCAATACAAGGATCTGGATGATGATTTGGGAAAGTACCATCATTTTCTTCATTAATTACTATTAAATCAATTGGAAATTGTTCATATATTTCACGACAGAATTTGGAAGTAGCTCCATTAGCTGGGTCTATTACTACTTTTACACGACGTTTTCCAAAGTCTAAGCTTTTAATAAATAATTCTTTATATTCTGGATAAATATTATAGTTTGATACTGTTCCATTGCCAGTTAAAAAGTCTTTTTTTAATAATTCTTCTCT